>RHFD01000080.1 GCA_003724325.1 Nitrosopumilus sp. D6
CAAGTTTATCGAGTTTCGAGGTGCAATGAATTGATGCCATTACAGTCTCGCAGACATTATCTATTACTCTTCATAATCTTGATTCTTTCATCATATGTACATCTATGGAATCCGGCTGGTTTTCCTGATATTTTTTTTGACGAAGGAGTCTACATGCGAAGAGCTGTAAATGTATTGGAAACAGGCAATCCCCAGGAAGCTTATTTTTATGATCATCCATATTGGGGGCAAATCGTACTGGCGGGATTTCTAAAAATAGCAGGGTTTCCAGACACTGTTGAGCAAAATCTGGAAATGTCTTATCTAGTTCCTAGAATATTGATGGGAATATTTGCAGTGCTTGACACATTTCTTGTCTACAAGATTGCTGAAAAAAAATTTGGCAGAAGAACAGCAGTCATTGCATCTGTTTTATTTGCAGTAATGCCGTTTACGTGGTTGCTGAGAAGAATCCTACTAGATACGATACTACTGCCTTTCTTACTATCATCAATACTAGTGGCCATGCATGCCAAGGATTCTAAAAATCAAAATCTGTTAATTCTAGGTTCTGCCTTGCTACTGGGGCTTGCGATATTTACAAAGGTAACTGCCGTAACCATGATTCCAATCGTCGGGTATATCATATATACAAATACACGGTGTAAAAATAACCTGCTAAAATGGATGGTGCCGGTATTTGCAATACCTTTGATCTGGCCTGCCACAAGTCTGTTGTTGAATCAACTGGATTATTGGTTCAGAGGTGTATTCTGGCAGGCCGGAAGAGGATCAGGAGCCAATTTGGTGGTAGTCGGACAATTATTTTTCATCGACACGGTTCTGATGGTTTTGGCACTTGCATCATTTGTGTTTGCTATATACAAGAGAAAATTATTTTTAATGCTCTGGTTTGTGCCGTTTTTATTATTTGTAAGTCTGGTCGGCTATTTACAATATTTTCATTTTATCCTCATACTGCCTGTCATGTGCATATCTATCGGCTTTATGATTCATACCTGTGCTAAACGAATCCAAAAAAACAAGATGCAAAACTATTATTTTATGATTGTCATGGCAGCAATTGTAATATTTGGCACTGTATCATCTAGCACGCTGATTAACGCGGATCTAACTCGGGGACAGTTTGAGGTGCTACGATTGCTTGTAGATAATTTCAATGACAAAGATACCACCCTGTTATCAGGACCGGCATATTCTTGGATACTCTCTGATATATACAAGCGTGATCACGTATTTTCTGATTATTCGGAAATATTGTTTGAACCAGTCAGAACAGAAAAGACAATATTGGTGGCAGATATGCATTTTATGGATGACATATCACGTGGCATTCAGTTACAAGATGTCTATGATGATTTAAAATACACTATAACAGTAGATGATAAAATTGAGGAATTTAATACAGCGTTCCCGTATGGCAGCTTGGCATTTACTCGTCAAGGCCAGCTAATTGAATTGAAAACTAACTGGGATCTATCTTGGAAACGTCCATAATAATATCAACATTAAATGAAGCAATATCTGCAGATTGTTAGAAAGAATTTCCATTCTAGTCAGATGCCGTGTAAATTTTACACAAACTGTACAATGCCACACATCACCAATCCCAGAATAGTATAGATATCCGCACCGCATACTAAACGTTTTTAGAATGTCCTCCCCGACTCCACACATGATCAAAGGTAAAGTTGCAATTATTACCGGCGCAAGCAGCGGAATCGGTCGCGCTACGGCCCTGGCTCTCTCAAAGGCGGGGGCAAAGGTGGCAGTCGGGGCAAGAAGAACCGACAGACTTGAGGAGCTTGCAAAAGAGATGTCTGGTGAGACATTTCACAAGAAACTAGACGTGACACAGAGACACGAATGTGACGAGTTTGCAAAAGAGGTGCTTGAAAAGTGGGGTTCAATAGACATTCTTGTAAATAATGCCGGCCTGATGCCGCTGAGTTTTTTCAAAAACCTAAAAGTCGACGAGTGGGATCGCATGATAGATGTCAACATAAAGGGAGTGCTGTACTGTACGGCCGCAGTCATATCCCACATGAGGGAGAAAAAATCTGGCCACATTGTAAACATATCCTCTGTAGCGGGACGAATCGTCTTTCCGGCAGGCAGCGTCTATTGCGCTACAAAGCACGCCATTGCAGCATTCAGCGAGGGCCTCCGGCAGGAGTTTAGCGTGCGCTCTGGAATCCGCGTGACTAGCATCGAGCCGGGAGTAGTTGCGACAGAGCTCAACAATACCATTACTGACGAGTCTCTAAATGGGTTTGTCGAGAATGCAAAAAAGATGGAGGCGCTCCAGGCGCAAGACATTGCAGATGCAATCGTATATGCTACAAACTCGCCACAGCACGTAAACGTAAACGAGATCCTGATACGGCCTACTACACAGGATCGCTAGGACTTTGCAAGATACTCTAGTACGGCCCTGATATCCACGCCCAAATCCTTACAGTTTGCCAGATTCAGCTTTTCAGGCAGTTCTTCCATATCCTCCTCTAGCTCAATGCTCCTCTTTTGCACGCAGTCAAGATGATCCCCTGTTGCAGAGACCCTGTGGCATATCCTACAGTTCATACACATACCTGTAAATGCCACGATTTAATAATTTCACTCTCCGCCTCTAGGCGTGGGATCGTCGTCTAGCTTGGTATGATACTAGTCTGGGGGACTAGTGGTCGCAGGTTCAAATCCTGCCGGTCCCATCAAACCCTTAAAACATCTAGCAGCCCCTCAAAACTCTCGCGCGTACCGGACTGCTTGTACGCTCTCAGGGCCACAATGATGCTGGACTTTGGAGGGTTTTTGTAGATCTTTTGAATTTTTTTTGCAATGCCTGATCCGATAAACATGGCCTGAGTTATCGACGTTACATTTGAAGGCCTCCTTTTTGTACTGGAACTATCAAAGTCAATCAGGACCGGCCTTAAACCCCGCACCATTACATGCTTTGAAATGTTGCTCAGCTCGCCGTGGTCTAGTCCCGCCTCATCAAGCCTGTAACAGTCATCAAGGACGTCCCTTACCACATTTTTGAGTTTTTTTGCCCTGCCTGCACCGGCAAGCGTATCTAACCACCTGCCTATTCTAATTCCATCTACATACTCCATGACAAGAAAGTTTCTTCCTGCCACAAGCACCTTTGGACCCACATGTACAGAGTTTGCCGCCTCTAGCATAATTTTCTCCTCCCTCATCCCGTCTCTCTGCGAGTCTGTGCGCCTTATCTTGAGCGCCACCATCTTGCCGTTTCTTTTTGCAAGGACCACCACCCCGACGTATCCCTTTCCCAACACTGCCACCCCGTCAAGTACTGTGGGGCCTGAAAACGAGATTGAAGACACTCCCAGCTTTTCAAGCTCTACCATGCGGGATCTTATCTGTCTTTTGCTTGCCCGGGGATATCCTAGTATGTGCGAGTACGGCTCGTCTGCGAGTCTCTTAATCGAAATAAAGGAACGCGCCATCAGTCGAAACAAGCTCGCCTGCCGCCTCTTTAATTGATTTGCCCAGACTGTCACTTCCCATGAATACCTTGACGCCGCGCACAAAATCGCCTTGCAGCCCGCTTGGTATGTCGCTTTGGATGTTGTTTTTGAGAAACCATCTCATAAAGCCGACTGCATCCGGATACTCCCTCTCCTTTAGCGAGGCAATCCTTCCGTCGTCTTTGACCCACATCAGCTTTAGATCCTTGCGATTCTTTTTGATGAATTTCTCAGAGCTGCCTGTCCTGGAAAGCTCTGGGCCTTTCTTTTGGTACAACAGCGGAATGCAGCCTGACTCTAGCAGAAAGAACAGGTATGCCCTCTTCTCTATATGCGCCTTGCTTCGTAACACCACAAAGCCGCCAATCTCCAGCTGCCTTGACAACGAGGACGCAGTCCTCTTTACCTGTCCCCATATTTTGTCCGGGCTCCTCTCCCGGAATGCAAAGCTTACAACTAGCAAGTCGTTCCAGAGCCTCTTTGAGGCCCTTGGCCTCTTTTTCCTGAAAAAGCTAGCAGACGGTCCTGCCACAAAGGCCCTGCACAAGAGGACAAACTTTGCCATATTCTGCCTTGATATTGCCGCCGCCAGATTCCTCTTGCCATCTACCGGATCCGCTATCACTACCTCGCTGTCAAATTTTTTCTCCACCTTTCCGATCACGCAGTTTTTGTCAGCCCCTGCCATGTTTCTAACCACGCCCTCAAAACTCTTAAAGTGCAATACTAGCACCTCTGCCACATATCCACTAAACCCCTCCCTTGCAATCTCTGCGCCATATATCCCGTTTGCCTTGAGGAATGCCTTTAGCACCCGCACATCACCACTCATCTTTGCAGTAAGTGATTCTTTCATGAGCTTGGTGTGGTACGGCGACCTGTCAGCAGAGCTCTTCCACTTGCCTGGTTTTACGTCATAGTATGGTACTACGTTGATTCTGGTTTTTTTAATCTCTGCCTCTACATACGGATGCTCTGAATATTTCACATACGGAGAGTATTCTTTTAACGACTCAAAGCCGATCTTTTTTGCAGTCTCCTCAAACTTCTCCCTTGATACAGATCTCTTAAACTTGACAAAGATATCCACGTCTGCATCGCCAAGCCACGTGCCTTTTGCAAGTGAGCCTCCAAGCTGCACATCTGTAACATGTGGGAACTTTGCTGCTGCCTTTTTTACCCTGTCTAACATCTCCTCTGAGATCTTTTTGCTTGCAGTCTGAGCTGTCTTTGAAGGAGTCACCTTTTTTACCATCTCTGCTATTATATTTTTCATGTCTCTGACTCCCACAGATCAGAGTATGCAGATCCCGGATCCGGCTCGCCTGCCTTTAGCTTTATCTGTGTAACATGCTGCACCCCAAAACTTACAGACTCCATTCCGCCCAACTTGTCTCTTACATCCTCTGCCTTCTTTTTAACTCTAAATACGGTAAGATGTGGCACAAACGGCTCGTCCCGGCAGAATCCGAGCGGTGCGAGCGCCTCCTCGACGCTTTTTGCAAGATCATACAGGCAACTCTCGCCAACCCCTATCCAGACTATTCTAGGCTGCCCGGATTCAGGGAACGTGCCCACCCCCCTCAAAGTTATATCAAAGGCTTCAAACCTGACGCCCTGGAGCGCCCCTATTACCTGTGGTGTGTCTGCCACCTCGCCTAGAAACTGTAGCGTGATGTGGAGGTTCTCAGGCATGACTGGTCTGGCATCAATGTGTGTTCCTGACTGGAACCTCTTTATGGAATCAACCACCTTTGTATCAGTCACCTCTACTGCAGCAAAGACTCGCATACAGCATCCAACACTGCATTATTATAATAATCTCCATACTATGATAACTATTAACAGCAGACTGACAGGCATCGACGCTCATAACAGTCATCAGGATAAAACTGATAAGATTTTTGATATATTACAGGAGACTCTGGTTGCAAATAACTACCACATGTAGAAATATCGCTAACTAAATAGAACCGGGAATCATACCGTGCATGTTGGCAAAGCTGATAGTCTGCCTTGCAGGAATGCCGGGCGCAGGCAAGTCCACAATAGCAGAGGGACTAAAATCTAGAGGGTATGATACAGTCAATATGGGCGATGCCGTCAGGGAAGAGGCGGCAAAAAGAGGCATGACCCTATCAAGGGAAAACCTCGGCAGTCTAATGCTAGAGCTACGGCGTGAACACGGCCAAGGCGCAGTGGCAGAGCTGGTAAGACCTAAAATCGAATCATCTGCTGCAGACGTGGTGCTAGTTGACGGGATTAGATCCATAGAAGAGGTGCAGGCGATAAGAAAGTTTGGCAACGTGCGGCTGCTTGCAGTGCACGCATCAACTAACACTAGGTTTGACTTTTTACAAAGGCGCGGGCGCCCCGATGATCCGCAGACAAGGAACCACTTTGTAGAGCGCGACAGCCGCGAGCTGGGGGTGGGAATAAGCAATCCGATTGCGCTCTCTGATGAGGCCATCTCTAACACCGGCATGACAAAAGACGAGCTTGTAAATACGGCATCAAGGATAATTCAGGGCTGGCTATGATACCTGACATAAAGTGCGTGATAGAGGCATCCTGCATGATAAACCCGTCTGAAGATCCTGACAAGGTGGCAGCAGCCGTCTCAAACGTACTTGCAGAGCCGGAGATCAGTACAAGAGGCTCCATGCTTTCGGCAAGATCCCGCAGCCTTGCATCACTTGAGAGGCTTCGCGAGACAATCCATTCAAAACAGCAGCAAAAAACATACAGGCGCAGCCTAGAGAAGAACCTCGCAGACAGGACCACCACACTCTACCTCAACAAGCAGGCCGCATTTGCCCAAAAAATGGCAATATGCCAAGAGGCAGACGAGTCCCCGCTTGGACCCATCACAATCACCATATCATCACCTGAAATTCAAAAGGTGCTTGACTGGCTTGTCTCCTAAGTAAATCCGATCACTTTGGTACATTTTTTTCACGTCCGAGTCTAAAATGTGCATTAGAACAGCAGTACTCATGCTCATAAAGCTGTGCCTGATGGCAGGCATCCTAGTAGTGGGAGGAATAGTCCTTACCAACTGGCTCAATCCGGCAGCCGGCGAAGGCCCGCCTGTAGACGGAGCCAAAGGAATAGTAGAAAATATGATTTACGAGCCGGTCGCAAACGCGGCAGGCCAGGTGCGTGATGCAATATCTGTCGAGACAGGCAAGATACAAGAGACGCTCTCAAAGATTGACATCATTGGATCAATTACAAACATCTTTACGAGCGCCTTTAGCTAAACGCAGATACAAGCTCTGGCAGAACCACAGAGCACTTTTCCCTTATTGTTAGATCCATCTCTGATGACATTGGTGTCACGTCTGGATTTATCTCTACTAGCGTGGCGCCATTGCGCTTTGCCTCGACTGGCAGCATGTTTGCAGGGGACACCTCTAGTGACGTTCCTGCAACTATCATAAAGTCACATCCTGATGCAATATTTACTGCCTTTTTCCACACGTCTTGTGGCAGCTCTTCGCCAAACCACACCACATCGGGCCTGAGCATGCAGCCACATCTGCACAGTGGCGGACTGCCTTGTAGTCCTGATGGTATCTCTTGTATAAAATCACAAGACGTACATCTTGTTCTTATAATGCTCCCGTGCAGCTCTAGCACTTCAGAGCTGCCTGCGCGCTGGTGAAGCCCGTCGACGTTCTGTGTCAGCACGGACACTACCATATACCTTTCAAGCTCTGCTACTGCCGCATGCCCGGGATTTGGCAGCGCAGCAAGTATGTTTTTGCGCCTCTCTGCATACCACTCCCACACCAGTTTTGGATTCTCCTCAAATGCCCCGATAGTTGCAAGCTTCATCGCGTCATGATTTCTCCACAGCCCGTCTCTTCCACGGAATGTGGGAATCCCGCTCTCCTGTGAGATGCCGGCGCCCGTCACAAACACGACTTTTTCTGCCGCCCGTACCTGCCCTAAAACAGGATCAAAGGCGCTCATCTAATCTCCATCTCTAAAAGATCCCTGGCAGCTGTTACGGAATCAAAAACCTCGCGCGCCTCCCTCAGGTGGCCCGACTCGTCTTTATACCTAGAGGAGAAATGAGTCAGAACCAGACTCTTTACGCCTGCTTTTTTTGCAAGCATTGCTGCCTGTCTTGCAGTAGAGTGGAGCGTCTCTTGCGCCTTTGACTCCTCACTGTCAAGGAACGTGGCATCAAATACTAAAATGTCGCACCCGGCAAAGAACTCTTTGAGCGATTCTGTGGGCGCCGTGTCACCAGAGATGCCTATCTTCTTTCCCGGACGCCTCTCGCCGAGCACCTCTCCGGGACTAGTCTTTTTGCCATTAACAACTACCTCCTCGCCGTTTTGAAGGCGGCTCCACAAGACCTTTGGTATGTCTAGCGCGCCGGCCTTTTTGACATCAAAGCGCCCCGGTCTGTCCTTTTCTATAATTCTGTACGAGAATGCAGTCACCTTGTGATTTGCCCTGCATGCGTCAATTACAACCTCCCCGTCTTCATATATGCGCCCCTCACTTACCACGCTGATCATCACGGGAAACGACAGGCCGAAATTCAGCATTCTTGTATTTGCAGCTACAAACTCGTCGATTCCGGCAGGACCAAATATCTCTAGCGGCTCTGTCCTTTTGCGCATCGACATTGTCTGTAATAGTCCAAACAACCCCACGCAGTGATCCCCGTGCATGTGCGTTATGAAGATCCTCATCTTTTTGTTCCATCCAAGACCTGCCTTCATGTATGATACCTGTGCTGCCTCGCCTGCATCAAAGACAAATATCTCCCCATTCCTCTCAAGGCAGGTGCACGAGAGTGCGCGCCTAGCAGTTGGCTGCGCCGCCGATGTTCCAAGAAATACAAGCTTCATCAAAATATGTACTGCCATCGAGCTTTTATGCCTATGGTCTGATTGCCTGTACGATTGCCTCTGACACATCTACTGACGTCCCGCCGGGAATGGTATTTGCGCTGATTATTCCTGCCACGCCAGCCCTTGTAATGTTTTTTTTCGCATCGCCGATCAGCAGGGCATGGGTGCATGCGACATACACGCGCCGGCACTTGTGTTTTTTGAGAAACTGCGCCGCCTTTGCAATGCTGCCGCCCGTGCTTATCATGTCATCTACTAGGACGATATCCCTTCCTGACACATCTGCATCCTTCGTCCTTATCTGCACCCTGCCGGTCTTTCTGTCTCTTTTTTTCTCTAGTGCCATGCACTCTGCGCCCAGCTCGGCTGCAAACTTTTTGGCGCGCCCCGCCCCGCCCCGGTCCGGCGACACGACAAGCAGATTCCTCAGCCTCATCTTTTTTACATGTCTTGCAAGAGCAGGAATGGCAGTCACATTAATAGTTCTTATCGGGAACAGCCGGAGGCCTGCGGTACTGTGAATATCCACCACTATCACCTTTGATGCGCCTGCGCCGCGAAACAACCTGCCAAGCACGCGCATTGTAACTATCTCGCCGGAGAGAAACTCCCTGTCCTGTCTGGCATACCCCATGTATGGAACTACGGCTATCACCTCTGCGGACTCTTCTCTGGCCTTTGCAATCAGCGAGAGCGCATGCAACAAACTTGTATCTACTGGCGGATGCACGGATTTCACAACTATTACCCTGCCCTGTATCTTGCCGCGCAGCGTGATCTTGCTCTCCCCGTCTGGAAACTCCCTGACTGCATATCTTACATGCCTTGCCCCGAGGCGCCTAGATATCCTCCCTGCCAGATCCGACCCGTCAGAGATTACAATACTCCTCAACAATTAATCTTGGTTTGATGGGATTCTTAAGTTTTGAGCTAGTCCTCGCCGCTACCGCGTCCAAGGTCTCCGGATCCGTACTCCTCAACGACCCTGTTTCTCTCCTCATCAAGCCTGTTGATCTCTTTTTGCTCGCGTGTCTCATCCCCTTGGTATACGGTCCTGATGGGCCAGGGGATCCTAATGTCGTACTTTTTGAACTCTTCGTACATGATAATTCTCATGTCAGTCTTTGTCTTGAACTGGGAGCCATAGTCCCGTACATAGAGCCACAGTGAAAAGTCAAGCGACGAGTCATTAAAGCTGACAAATCTGACCACCGGCTGGGTGACATCCACATATAGGTCGCTGTCACAGCCACAGCTGGGATTGTTCTTCTCCAGATTCGGGCACCGCGTCTGTCTTACTAGATGCTTTCCCTTTGCGTCAACTATCTCCCTCATGGCCCGCCTTCCGACCTTTACTAGTATCGCAGATACCTGTCTTGGATCATTAAGATAAGAGACACCAACCTCCACTATCGCAGGCACCATCTTTACCTCTTTTGAATAGTTGATTATCTGGGCGTTGACTAGCTGCCGTGTGGCAATCACTGCAAACGACTCGTTGAGGGCATCGCGTATGTACGTTACCCTGGGAGTGATCTTGTGCACATACCCGTTATACCCCGTGTCAAGCTTTATGCGCTCGCCTTCTGCAAATATCTTGTCCTTTCTGATCAAAATATAGGCAAAATAGTTCTGCATTGTTTCTTGTAGCGCCAGACCCACACCAAGGGCAAGTCCTCCCGTTGCAGTCGCAAGCACAATAAGATTCACGCCCCACCAGCTGACCACACCCAAGAGTACTGCTGCAAAGATGCCATACGGAAGAATCTGCGTGATGGACTTTGGTATGTCCTTTCTCTTTTTGACTGCGTATCCGGGGGGCCTTGCCCCGGGAATCATGGGATCAAAACTGCCAAGCCTCTTCTCCTCCCTCCACATGTCTATGGGATGAATCTCCTCTATCTCTTGTCCGGTCTTGAGTTTTTTGCCTGACTGGTTGTCCCCGGATATACACTTTTCAAAATAATCCAGATATTTTTTCCGCTCTACTTCTTTCCATTTTTCAAACGGATCATCTACTAGTGCTTCATGACTGCCTATCGGCGTGCCCCTAGAGGTGCGGAACCTTTCTAGTCTTCTCCTGCCCTCTTCTGTCTGAAGACCCGTCACAAACTCTTTTTCTACAATGCCGTCTGGCGCGCGCACAGGCGGAACCCACTTGTAAAACTTGTGGAACAGACTCTTCTCGTCGTCAGAAAAACCATGCATGCTCTTCCACGACTCAAAGTCTTCTTTTTCAAGGTTTGACTTTTCGCGCTTTGTGAGCATTATAGGTACGAGATGCGCCACGGAATATCCGATGACTAGCATGTTGATTGTGTTGAGGATCTTTGAGAACGTCTCTGCAGGTGTCAGACCCGCCCCTGTCATGCCAAGAATCTCTGCCCCCTCAAAGACGTCAAAGGAATGGATATAGGCGTTCATACTGGTAACTAGAATGATTGCAAAAAACGGCAGGACTCCCACCCTGACAAACCGGGACAGATGGGGTCTGACATAGTTGAATCTGTGCCTTTTTACCGTGTTTGAGAAAAAACGGTGTGCCATCACTATCACAAATATTCCTATGACCAGCACTGCAAATGCCGCTTGCAGCGCATGAGATGATGCAATCAGCTCCGAGACGTTGTAAAACTCGCCTGCCTGCTCTGCCACCGTACCTATAATCTCGTGATTGCTCATCTCTATAATGTGTGCCAAAGCACATATTATTATTGGTTAAAGTCCGGCCTCCTGAATCCGTGCCTAGCGTGATCTGTAACCTTTAACAATAGTTGGGCCGTTATCTATAAAATGAGTCAGGAATCCGTCTGGGATGCCTCCCCGTCGCTAAAATCATACACACTCTCAAACTTTAGAAAGCTTCCGCAGATACAGGATCTGCCCGAGAAGACCAGACTCGAGATGGAGGTGGTAGGACACGTGCTGCCCTTCAAGGCAAACAACTATGTAATAGAGCAGCTCATCGACTGGAACAATATACCAAACGATCCCATGTACGTGCTTACCTTTCCGCAAAAAAAGATGCTAAGGCCAGAGCACTATGCAAAGATGGAGGCTGCCCTGGCAGACGGCTCCAAGGAGGTAATTGATTCTGCGGCAAACGAGATCCGCCTGCAGCTAAACCCGCATCCCGCAGGACAGATGGAGCTCAACGTGCCGACACTAAGGGACGGAACAAGGCTGTATGGCATGCAGCACAAATACAAGGAGACGTGTCTCTTCTTTCCAAGCCAGAGCCAGACCTGTCATGCGTACTGTAGTTTTTGTTTTAGATGGCCGCAGTTTGTAGGAATGGACGAGATGAAGTTTGCCATGCAGGAAGGCGAGCAGCTAGTCAGGTATGTCTCAGAGCACCCGGAAATTACAGACGTACTGTTTACCGGCGGCGATCCCATGATAATGAAGGCCAAGATATTCTCAAAGTATGTAGACGCGCTAATCGAGTCCGGACTTCCGAATCTCAAAACAATCAGAATTGGAACTAAAGCCCTTGCCTACTGGCCGTACAAGTTTCTAACCGACTCGGATTCACAAGAGATGCTAGACGTCTTTAAAAGAATCACCGATGCCGGAATGCACCTGGCATTCATGTCCCACTTTAACCATACAAGCGAGCTGGAAACAGACGCGGTAAGGGCTGCAATAGGCGAGGTACAAAGCACCGGAGCCAGGATCAGGACACAGTCGCCAGTGCTTGCCCACATAAACGACGACGCAGATGTGTGGACGCAGATGTGGAAAAAACAAGTCGGGCTTGGCTGCATTCCTTACTATATGTTTGTAGTAAGGGACACGGGTGCACAGCACTACTTTGGAATCCCGCTAGTCAGGGCATATGAGATATTCACAAAGGCGTACTCGTCACTTAGCGGACTGGCAAGGACTGTCCGCGGGCCGAGCATGTCTGCGACTCCGGGCAAGGTGCTAGTAGCAGGCACGCTTACAATTAAGGGCCAAAAGGCCATACTTTTGCGGTTCTTGCAGGGCAGAAACCCGGACTGGGTACGCGAGCCGTTTCTGGCAAAATATGATGAAAACGCGATCTGGCTTGATGATCTAAGGCCCATGTACTCTGAAAAGTTCTTTTTTGAGGACGAACTAGGGCGTATCGAGGCATCAAAGATGTCTCAGAGCCCCCCCACCTCGGAATTAACCTGACAATATAGACAAATCTATCTTACTATGCAATATTTGTAAACAAACCTGATAGAATCATTAGTTGAATTCGGATCAAGTCCTGCAGGCAATACAAGAAAAAGGCATTGCATTTATTGACTTTTGGTTTGTAGACATATTTGGCGAGCTCCACAATGTCGGAATGCCAAGCTATGCAATAGACAAGGACAGCTTTGTAAACGGGCTTGAAAAGCTTGATGCAAGCTCGATTGTGGGCTTCAAGTCAGTCAACCACTCAGACATGATCCTAATGCCTGATCCTGACTCGTTTAAGATTTTGCCCAACGACTATGATCCCGGAAGCAGGCGCAATGCAAGGATCTTTTGCGACCTGTATGACGGGAACACGGACAAGGGGTCAAGATACAACCGTGACTCTAGAGGCATAGCATCCAAGGCATCTGAAAAGCTCGGCGAGTTCGGACTCACACACACCAACTGGGGTCCTGAGATAGAGTTCTTTGTGTTTGATACAATCAACGTGTACCCGTCCCCGTACGCGGCGACACATTCGTACGGTGGCTCTGGATACTCTATCGAGTCAAAGGAATCGCCGTGGGCCAAGGGAAACGTAAGCACTGCAATTGACATAAAGGAGGGATACTATCCGTCGCAGCCAAAAGACACGCTTGAGGGCTTTAGAAAGGATGTGTGCGATGATCTCTACAACTATTTTGGGATAAAGATCGAGGCAGAGCATCACGAGGTTGCAACCTCTGGGCAGTGCGAGATTAATCTAGTATATGACAAGATGATTATCATGGCAGACAATGTGATTGCAGTCAAGAATCTGGTAAAGGTAAAGGCAAAGAGAAAAAACAAGGTCGCCACATTCATGCCAAAGCCAATTTTTGGAGACAACGCCTCTGCTATGCACACGCATCAGAGCCTGTGGAATAATACTACAAACGTAATGTATGACAAGGATGATGGCGCAGCGCAGATCAGCCAGACTGGCAGGTACTATATCGGTGGAATCCTCAACCACGCCTCTGCACTGTGCGCAATCTCAAACCCCACCACAAACTCCTACAAACGGCTTGTTCCCGGATTCGAGGCGCCCGTAAATGTCTGCTGGGGTCTGGGAAACCGCTCGGCTGCCATCCGCGTTCCCATGTATAACAGAAGCCAGGCAAAGAGCAAGAGAATAGAGTACCGTGTGCCTGATCCCACTGCAAACATCTACCTGCTCGAGGCGGCGCTATTGCTTGCCGGACTCGACGGGATAAAGCAAAAGACAGATCCCGGGGATCCAATAGAGGAAAACGTCTACAAACTCTCTACAGAAAAAAAACGCGAGCTCAACATTGGCTCCCTGCCAGTATCCCTCAAGGGAGCGCTCGACTCGCTTGCAAGCGACTCGGGATTCCTCGAGGCGATATTTACAAAGGATTTTCTTGAAAAGTACTCGGAACTCAAATACAAGGAATATACGGCATTTGCACAGACTCCCACGGCGTGGGAGGTCTCGATGTATGCAGATGCCTAGCATCCGGCATGAAAATTGGTGGAACGTTTTTAAGATTATACCACACCTTTTCACACATTGAAGCTTGCATATCTGGCTCTGCTGGTGCTTATTCCGGGGTTCGCATACGGCCACACAGTTGACTCTGTGGGAGAGTACAGGGTGGAGATAGGATGGCTCAACTCACCGGTAGTCACCGGGGAGACTAATGCACTAGAGTTTCTAGTCAGCCCGCTTGAGCCGGGACTAGAGCTAGAAGAGCAGGTCTTCAAAGACGGCATAGAGGGACTTCGAAAGACAGTCAAGATACAGCTTGTCTACAAAAATGATACCATTACGCTTCCACTATCAGTAGTACATGACTCCCCCGGAAGATACTATGCAGCCGTCAACCCCACGGTTTCTGGATTCTACCAGGCAAACATATTGGGGATCATAAATGACACGCCAATCAACCTCTCAATGCACCCGCCAAAGGTAACTGAACGCGCATTCGTCGAGTTCCCAGAGCCCTCTGATCTAGAGCTAGTACAATACGTCAACAGCCAAAAGGCGCTCGCCAAAGACATTGAAAATCTCCAGAGATCAGTAGATGCCCTCGGGGCGCCCCAGACAGGCATGGAGTATGCCGGAATTGGCGCCGGAATAATAGGAATTGGTATTGCTGCTGTGGCTCTAGCCAGATCCAAGAAAAGCTAGTCAACAACCTACAAGTATAGGAATTACAAAAATCCAGCGCATGGTAGAAAGCAACTATGACATACTGGGCATAGCTCAGGGTTCCACTGAAAAGGAGATAAGAGACGCGTTTAGGCGGCTGGCGCTACAGTATCACTCTGACCGCGGCGGAGAGGGCAGGCAGTTCATCAGGATCAAGCAGGCATACGAGGATCTCAAGATCGGCAAAAAATATCCCGACACGGACGTAGAAAAACTCAGAAAATCCCGGGTCTACTCGGGCGACACGGATGAAGACATACGCAGAAAGAATCAGATTCTGGGCAGCGAACTCTCAAAAGAGATGAAGATTGCAGAAGAGTGGGCCGCGGCGCTAAACCGTGCAAACTCTACTGCCACAAGACTGTTTGGCTCAAAGGCTCTCGGCGAGATAGAGCTGGAGAGAAAGGCAAACGGAACCCTGTCAATCAAGGGAAACTTTATGGCAGGCAGCCTCACATATGACGGCCCGGTAATCATGCAAGGCAGCATAACTAGTCCGTCATGGACAGAGGAATTCAGAACAGACATACGTCTTGGAAGGGGAGACTTTAAACTGCTTGAAGCCACGGAAAACAAGTACAAGATTGAGAATGGCGCCAGGGTTACAGTTGAGAACGGCAACGCGATAATTGGAAACGTCTTTGGCAGAAAGCTCAGGGTGGAGGATCCGGCCGGAAGGGTAGGTGTCTTTGAGATGCGGGAGCACAGGACCCACATACGCGCCCCCAACGGCACGATCGTAGTAGAGAACGCGGTAAATACGGCCCTGCTAGAGGCAGACAAGATCATTATAATTAACGCCGAAGACGACGTGAGACTTGTCGCGCGCGAGATCGAGTTCTACGGGGGCAAGCTTACCTATGACTGTACAATCGAGCTGAGACGTGGGGGCTCGATAAGGTTTCACGAGGGGTTCTCGATTCAGGGGCTCAGCGGCGATGCGATAATCAAGCTTGAAAACGGCAAAAAGATCAGGCTCTTTGACCTAAAGACAAAGAAGATAAGAGATCTTGGCGAGGGATTCATCCCGGAGGGCCGGCATGACAAGAACTCTACCATGGTGGGAAACAAGTTTATCATTACATACGAGATGCTAGACAGCCTTGCAAAGCCATCCGAACAGGACAGAGGCTCGTGGTTTAGCTTTTAGAACTGCGCACCCGTGTAAATCAAATGGTAAAAAAATAAATAAAAATGATCGAATTTAATCGATCAGTTCTGTCCAGCCTTTTACGAAGACAGAGTTCTTGTAGAGTGGAACTGGTTGTCCCACGGTAAAGTCCATTGGTCTCATCCAAAAGATTGCCTTTGTCGGGCACACGCCTATGCATGCACCGTCAGAAATGCATCTTTCTGGATAAAACACAAATGCCTTACCTCTCTTCCAGCCTTCGACTGGCTTTACCCTTAGGACATCTGGACCGAGTGTTGTGCATATCTCTACACACAGTGCGCAACCTATGCACATTTGCTCGCTGATGTCTGGAATTATTCCTACTGGCATTGCAACCTTACTGCCCCGTTTGATCTTAATATAACTTGCCTCTTAATCTCTAGTTATAACGGCGTTTCCCATTTTATAACGGTGTTTCATCAAGACTAGTTCCCTGCCATATGAGAGATGCTCAGACCGTCTGCTGTCTTTTTGAGAAAAAAGATTCCCGTCCTCTCAGAGCTCATGATCTGCCTTCCGCCCGGCGATAATACCCATCTCCCGTCCTCCCGCTCTCTTGCCATTGCAGATACGATTACAGACGAGCCGGACTGCCTGCCCATGCATGAGAGCAGCATGATGCACGAGTTGACTAGCCTGACAGACTCGATCTCATCGGACATGTTATAGGCGCCATTAAACGTGTCAATTACCACCAGAATTCTCTCCCTTGATGCCCTGATTATTACATCTGCAAGGCACCTCTTCCAGTTTTTTTTATCCGGACAGACTATTAACAAGTCATCCCTGTCTTGAATCATTGCAGATTCAAGATATCCCGTATAGAGCAGATCCATATCCACAAACACCACGGGGCATTTTGCAGATCTGACTATAACATCGAGAAACGCTGCCTTGTGGAACGGCTCCCGACACATCACAATGCTTGGCGCATACCTCTCAAGCCTGTCCCGTATGGCAGTCAGATCGCAGTCCAGAGACAGGTCAGGATTTTTATCCAACAACGCTGCGGCATCTTACAGATATAATAATGGAGAGGGACATCTCGGCTGACTTTGCCGGCTCTGACAGAGTCTATGTGAACAATGCGGCAGTCTCCCTCATGCCGATCCGGAGCATTGATGCCATGAGGGAGTTTCTAGTATCGTACTGCTCGCTTGGTCCGGATTCGGCAGCATCTGACGAGCTTGTACGGACAAAGCTTCAAGATGCGCGAGGAGTCATTGCAGAGATAATATCATGCCAGCCAGACGAGATAATTCTCACACAGAGCACCACAGACGGAGTCAACATGGTTGCAAACGGCCTACAATTCGGGGCAGACTCGAACATGATAATCCGTGGAATGTCGCACGAGCACCACTCCAATCTTTACCCCTGGCTGAGACTCGCTACATCGATAAGAAGCATGCCAGTTGATGAAAACGGCTTTTTCAAGACAGATGATCTCAGATCCCGGATGGATGAGAACACGAGACTTGTGGCGCTCAGCCACGCCCTGTACAACACCGGCGCCATACTACCAGTCGAGGAGGCAGGAAAAATGTGCGGACAGGTTCCGTTTTTTGTAGACTGCGCGCAATCAGTCGGATGTATAGAGGTGGATGCATCAAGAATCAACTGTAACTTTATGTCCTTTAACGGATCCAAGTGGCTCTGCGGGCCCATGGGGACTGGACTGTTTTACTGTAATAGAAAGTCAGGCGCCCTCTTGGAGCCGTCAGCAGTAGGAGGCGAGTCTGCCATACTACATGACGGGCGCCCCGTATTCAAGGAGATGCCGGCCCGGTTTCAGACAGGCTTTAGAAACTATGTCGGCATGGTGGGCATGGAGTCCTCTGCAAGATACCTGCTGAAATTTGGAATCGCAAACATACGCAAAAAGAACAGCCGTCTGGCAGGCATTCTCAGAGACGAGATATCAAAGATCCCGGGATCCGTCCTGTACGGTCCTGATGATCCGGATGAAAGAACCAGCATCATATCATTTAACATTGCGCAGACGGATCCACAAAAACTAGTAGACAAACTACAAAGGCAGGGAATCATCCTGGCGGCAAGGGAGATAAAAGATGCAAAGATAGTCCGGGCGTCGCCGCACTTTTTCAATACAGAAGCACAGATGGTGCGCGTGGCAGACGCGATAAAAAGACTATAGATTTTCTTGCTCTTCTATGACCATCATGGTAAGAGTCGACTGGACCTTGGCTATCCTTCTGAGCCTGTTGGTAATTACAGAGCGGAGCATTTCAGGGTCCTCTGAGGATATCTTTACTATTATGTCATACACGCCATATACACCCTGAACCTCGTAGGCTATACCCTCTTCTCCAAGTATCTGCTTTACCTCGCTGATTATGGATTCATCAGAACCTAGGTCAGAATTGAGCAGGACATACGCCGTAGACACACAAAAATTCCCACTCGTGAGTATTTAACCTTTCAAATGTTGATTAACTGCCGTTGCGCACCACCCGTATGAGGCTCATAGATCTCACACTTCCCATCTCTGCATCACTTCCCAGCTTTCCCGGATCACCGGGGCCGCAGTTCATTCCGTGGTCCAAGCTTCAGGAGGACGGATACAACATGGAGTTGTTGTTTTTGAGCACCCACACCGGAACGCACCTTGATGCGCCATACCACTTTGCAAAAGACGGCATCAAGATAGATCAGATCCCACTAGGACGGTTGATGGGCAGGGCATCACTACTAAAACTGGACATAAAGGCAAACGCACAGATAACAAAATCCGACATTGTTACGTTTGAAAAAACAGGCGGCCGCATCAGGCCGGGAGCATCGATATTTCTTTTTACCGGGTGGCAAAAAAACCTCAAAAAAAGAAATTATTTTACAGAAAATCCCGGACTGTCTGCGCCTGCTGCCAGACACCTTGCATCAAGAGGGATCAACCTAGTCGGCACGGACTCGCCTAGCATAGATCCCGGGAATGCAAAGTCGTTTCCTGCCCACCGCATACTCTCTGGTAGTGGCATCCTGATAGTGGAGAATCTGGCAAATCTTGACAGGATTCCCTCTGATACCTTTGATTTTACAATTCTTCCACTAAAGCTAAAAGGCGCCACGGGCTCACCGGTACGGGCAGTCGCAACTAAACGCTAAAAATACGGCGCATACATACGCCATGCATGAGCAAGCCCGGAAACGCCTGGAGAAAGATACATGGCAGGATTGTCAAAAGGCCGACAAACTTTTCATGGCTTTTTGAAAAGAGACTCGCCGGATCCGGAATGCCTACAAGCTCGGAAGAGTTTGACTGGGTTGTCGCACAGGGGGTGGGGTCGATTGTTACCATGACTGAAGACCCACTTCCGGCAAGCTGGACAAAAGACATTGGCTACCTGCATGTGCCTACTCCGGATCTTACGGCTCCGGACATGGATCAGATAGACTCTGCAGTAGACTTTATCCACGGACAGATTGAGGACGGCCGGGCAGTCATGGTGCACTGCGCCGCGGGAATGGGACGGGCAGGTACTATTCTTGCATGCTATCTTGTGAAATACAAAAAACTCTCCGCAGATGATGCAATCAAAAAGATTCGCGACGAGAGACCCGGCTCGATACAGTCAGACATACAAGAGATGGCAATCGGATTCTATGAAAAGCATCTAGGACATCTCTGATACAAGCTTGCCGTCTATAATTTTTATTTTCAGCTTGTTCTCCTGAAAGAACAGGGTCAGTCCCCCCTCTGAGTCCGGATCCTCCACCTTTACAAGCTCTGACATTTTAATTGGATCAAATTTTCCCATTCATACTCACTCCGGGATGGACACCGTCTCAATCTTGCCGTCTACTGCCTTTACAAACATGAATCTATTATCCTTAAAGATAAAGGTAATTCCTCCCTCCTTGTCTGGTTCTTCCACCTCTAATATCGGCTGTCCTAGCAGGCCGTCGTATTTTGCCATGATAGTCCTGTCAAAAAAGTTCCTTATATCCCTAATTGATTGTAATTTCAAACTCGCCAGACCCGTTCTTGACGCTTCCTGACTCTACATAATCGTGCTTTTGCCACGATGCAAACGCCTCTGCTACGACCTTGTGCCTGCCGCCTCCAAGATCAGCGGCCTTGAATACAAACTTTTCATCAAAGTCAAAGAGCTCCTGCCTTACATCTTCTTCTGAAAGCCTGATGAATGGCTCAAAGTTCTTTGCCACCTGGACCCATATCTTCTTCTCCTTCATCGGGTTGACCAGCTTGGGATTTCTAGTCCAGAATATTGATGCCTTTCTGTACGTGTCAACAGTCCTGCCCATCTCTTTTTTCCTAAAGCCTCCAGATGTCAGCTTTACGCCGTACTTTAGCTTGAATGAGACGTCATTTGCCCCGTACGCCCTAGTCCAGTTCTTCTCGTTGAATGCATCCCTCAGACCGCCCTCTATGGCAAACCTGACATTTACCTCTACGTTCTCATCTGAGGCGTATTTGGGCTTGGAACTTGCCAGTATGATCTCTGAAATCCGGCTCTCTGTCACTCTGATCGTTCATAATGGTTTATATCTACAATAAGTGCTTTTACCGAATACATGCAAGCCAAGGTAATTACCTCTGAGCCAAAGGAGATCAGCCTCTCAATCACAGAGACAGACATTGGAATCCTGTACATCATCCAGCACGAGCTCTTAAAGGAGCCAAATATTGATTTTGCAGGAGTCATCATAAAACATCCGCTTACCAACGAATGCTGGATGAGAATCAACTCTAGCGTAAAGCCGCTTGCAGCAATCAAGAAATCAACTGATTCGGCCATACAGATAGCAGAGGATTTTAAAAAACTCTTCCACTCAAAAATCAAGGTAAACTAGATTGAAATTTTGCCCAAAGTGCGACATCAAGCTAAAAAAAGAGGGCTCTAGTTTACAGTGCCCAAAATGCGGTCATACGGAGGGCAAGGGGGTCATGAAGCCAAAAAAGCCCGTGCAAGAGCAGGCGCCAAGCAACGAATTCAACGTCTTTGAGGGAAACGAGGGAAACGAGACGCTCTCAACTATCAAGATTATCTGTGAAAAATGTGGCAATGGCGAGGCAGTCTGGTGGATGCTTCAGACAAGGAGCGCAGACGAACCCACTACACAGTTTTACCGGTGCATCAAATGTAAACATACGTGGCGCAACTATGCATAGTTAAATCCCAAGGAATCAGGTATTCTGCAAACCACAAAAGACTTTATAAAATGGACTAGTGGGGGAGAAATTGATTTGACTTTTGAGGCAAAGACAAGCGGATCTGATGATCTAAAGGCCGTTATATCT
Organism: Nitrosopumilus sp. D6; assembly: GCA_003724325.1. Lineage (GTDB taxonomy): Archaea > Thermoproteota > Nitrososphaeria > Nitrososphaerales > Nitrosopumilaceae > Nitrosopumilus. The sequence continues at coordinate 21,194 of RHFD01000080.1, forward strand.
GCCATCTCTACCTTGGTTGAGGAGGCCACCTTTGAGGCCACGCCGGAGGGAATCACATTCCGGGGGATGGATCCCTCACATGTGGCCCTCATTGACATATCTTGGCCCAACTCTGCGTTTGAAAAATACGAGTGCGACAGTGATATAAAGTTCGGGGTAAGAATAGACGAGTTCTCCAAGCTCATCAAGAGGGCAGAGAAAAAAGACAACATTGAGATCAGCATTGCAGAAAGCATGCTGCTTGTAACTGTGGGAAAGAACAAAAAATACAAGATGCGCCTAATTGAAAGCTCGGCAACTGACACCCCGCTGCCAAAGATCCCATATGATGCAAAAATAGTCCTCTCATCCTCAAAATTTGACAAGACCCTCGGGGATGTGGGGGTCGTATCTGACTATCTGACGATTCACATGTCTGACTCGAAGGCAGACTTTTCAGGCAAGGGTGATTCCGGCGAGGTCACCATTGATCTTGACAAGAACGACGAAAGCACAAAGGAGATCTCTTCAAAGGCAGAATGCACGGGCACCTATAGCCTCGAATACCTCAATCCCGTGATAAAGGCCGTCGGCAGCACTGCAAACGAGGTCACATGCGAGTTTTCAAGCTCAAAGCCGCTCAGAATCGAGTTCAAGGTGGCAAACATTGGGCGGATTCACTTTTATCTAGCTCCGCGTGTGGAAAGCTAAAAAAAGCATTTAAGGATTAACTGGTTGGATATATTATGAAACTCGTAATAAAATATGGGGGAACGTCGATCTCAGAGGCGGGGCGCATCAGGGCCGTGGCACAGCATGTCAGCTCGCTTTCAAGACACCACCAGATAATCATAGTGTGCTCTGCAACAAGCGAGACGACTGATGATCTCATTGGAATATCAGAGTCAATAAAAAAAGAGAACAAGTCAAAGGCGGGGCATCTCGTATCAAAGATCACAGACAGACACAGAAAGCTTGCAAAAGAGATCGTCAAAAAACCTGATGTGCGCAAAAAACTGCTTGCAAGACTTGATGAAGACTTTGCAGAGCTTGCGGCGCTAATAGACGGAATGATACTGCTCGGCGAGGTAACCCCCAGATCCATGGACTATCTCATCTCGTTTGGGGAACGGCTGTCCATAAGCCTCGTCTCTGCTGCAATTAATGACTCTGGTAAAAAATCCGTCCCGCTTACCGGCAAGGATGCGGGAATCGTAACTGACTCGAACTTTGGCCAGTCCAAACCGCTGATGGACACAACAAGGCTAAAGGTGTCAAAAATAGTGGGTGCACTGCTCTCGGGAAAGACCATACCAGTAGTGGGTGGATTTGCAGGAGCCGACCAGCACGGACACGTCACCACGTTTGGCAGGGGCGGCTCTGACTATTCTGCAACTATAATCGGCTCGTGCATAAAGGCAGACGAGATCTGGCTGATGAGCGACGTGGACGGACTCATGACTGCGGATCCAAAGATCGTAAAAAACGCCAAGCTGCTCCGGGAGGTCTCATATGTAGAGGCAGTAGAGATGGCCCTGTTTGGGGCAAAGCAGATTCATCCGCGCACATTTGAGCCCCTCCTGACAAAAAAGATACCCATGAAGATAAAAAACTCTTTTAACACGGAAAACGAGGGAACACTCGTCACCGCATCAGTATCCCAGTCCTCCAAAAATACAGTAAAGTGTGTAAGCAGCGTCAAAAACAACGGACTCATCGACATACAGGGGGGCAGCATGGTAGGCACCCCGGGCACGGCAGGCAGCATATTTGCAACCCTGGCAAAGGCGGGAATCAACGTGATGATGATATCGCAAAACCCCTCTGAATCAAGCATTACCATTGTGGTAAAAAACGCCGATCTTGACAGGGCTGTAAGCGCGCTCGAGATAGAGCTGCTCGGAAAGATAATCAAAAAGCTAGACATTACCACAAACGTGGCCATAATAGCCCTGATAGGCTCTGGGATGCGGGGCACGGTAGGAGTCGCCTCTAGGGTGTTTGGGGCAGTCGAAAAGCACGGGGTCAACGTATCAATGATTACCCAGGGATCCTCCGAACTCAATCTGGCATTTGTCGTAAAAAATTCCGACACTGGCGCGGCAGTCAGGGCTTTACATGATGCCTTTGATCTAGACAAGATAAACTAAAGTCATTTAAGGGTACATGGCATACAAAATCTGTGAGGCACCTTGTCACAATCATAATCATGGGAATTGTTGCGGCAGGACTGCTAACTGTGTCTGTGTCAGACCAGTTTGCAGATGCGGGATCTAGAAAAAAGATCCACTTTACACAGACTATAACATCCTCCCAGGATCCCGGACGGAGCGGGGGACAGATGGCGCTTGTCTTCTCCCCAAACGAGGGGACGCTTTATGACGGCTCTATTACATATGCTGCCAGCGAGCCGGTACAGCTTGCAGTATTACACGAGATAGACCGCAGTGACGCAGGCGGCCAGTCAGTCTGGACTGTTGATGATAAAAAATTCTATGCGGTATCACTCTTTGATGCAGCAAAGTCCGGATCACTTGAATTTACCGGGGCCGCCCTTGCGCTGCGCTCTGATGGCGGGGAATTTACCACTACTGTAAGCGTCGATGCCTGGACACGCGGGCAGCCTGCAGAGATACTAGTACAAAGACTGGCGTCACAAAAAGACGAGCCGGCATCGCTCTTGGCGCGCGCCAACGTACCTGCCATCATTCCAATGCACAAGGGAATCTACGAGGGCGGCAAGATACTGTATATCATCACTGATAGCAGCAACAGGGAATACGCCCAGGATCTCTCGTGGAGGCAGGAATGGAACGTCGAGCTTGCAGAGGTGCTTGCAGACGCGCCAGATGATGCGGTACAAAAGATATTCGTATTTAGAAACGGAATCAAGGGGGACGGAATATATGGATTCCAAGACGACTTGTTCTCTGCAAAGCCGGGCCAGGACAGATACAGCGCCCTTAATAGTGTTATAGAGGTGACATGGAAGACCGGCCAAAAGGAGATCGTCTTTGAATCTGTCGCAGATATAATTGCAGCAGAAAATGGCGGCAGGGTCAAGTTTAAGGAGACGGAAATAATAATTAACACGCCGCAGATTGTCTGGCCCGGTGGACAGATGCAGGTGCGCCCTGACATGAACATTACAGATGACATGCCGTACGACGGGGGACAGGTAACAGAGATTAATTCAGATGAAATGACAGTTACATTTGTAGCCCACAGGGGATGGGGGCCAGACGGGCAGACAATCTACTATATCGCCACTGATGCCACACCGCCTAGAACTGCAGAGACCATGGGAGTGGCGCCATCGCCTGCATCTGCAGGGCTCGTGGCACACCAGGCAGCAGTAGATCTCTTCCAGTTCAAAAACGGCATCAGGGGTCCGGGGCCGCTCGGATTCCAGGCAGGCATTGCAGCAGCGGCCCTAGGTGATGAGAACTATTCGCCAATGTGGCGCATACACATAGTGGAATGGAACGATCCCGAGTCGGCACGGCTGCTAGAGACGCAGGCAGACATTGATGCGTTTCGCGCAGAGGATGCCGTATCAGTGGGTATTGCGCGGCCCACAAATGCCGACCACATCGTCAACTGCCCATTCATAGATCCGTTCCAATAGTGCTAAACGGATAAATTACTTGGCTAGGGATATGTTTTGAAATTGGCAGGCAAGCTCTACATAGTAGGTGTGGGACCGGGACACCACGACCACATGACGTTCCGGGCAAAGGAGGTCATTACAGAAAGTGATACAATAGTGGGGTATGAGACCTATGTCAATCTAGTGCAGGATCTCATCGGGGGAAAGACCGTATACCGCTATGCAATGACACAAGAGGTGGAGAGGGCGCGGCAGTGCATCGAGCTTGCAGAGTCTGGGAAAATAGTCTCGCTAGTCTCAAGCGGTGATCCCGGGATATACGGAATGGCAGGGCTCATCTATGAGACGCTTGCAGAGGGGGGATGGAATCCAAAGGACGGCCTGCCAGTAGAGATAGTTCCCGGAGTCTCTGCGCTAAACTCGTGCGCCTCGATAATTGGCTCGCCACTAATGACGGATTTTGCGGTTCTCAGCATGAGTGACTTGCTTGTGCCGTGGGAGATAATCCAAAAAAGAGTCGAGGCGGCAGCAGCAGGAGACTTTGTGATAGTGATTTACAATCCCGCCAGCAAAAAGAGGATACACCAGCTGCAAGATACGAGAAAGATGCTATTAAAATACAGGCGGCCTGGCACGCCAGTCGCGATAATAAAGGGGGCGTTCCGGGAGTCTGAGACCATTGTAATGACGGATCTAGAGCACCTGCCTGAGCACTCTGATAAGCTCGGCATGATAAGCACAGTAATAATAGGCAACTCTTCTACATACACCTACAAGGATCTAATGATAAACCCGCGCGGCTACAAGTCAAAGTACAACCTCGAGGCTAAAAACTAGCAGCTCTTTTTAATCGCTATATCAAGCTCCCCGTCAAGCTTTAGCTTGTCGCGAATAGGGGCGATAATACTTACAAGACAGTCGCCTACTGCACGCTTTAGATCCCCCGGATGCAGCTTTTTTTGCGCATAGTCTTCCTCGAGGTGTGTATAGTCAGGGTATGACACGTTACCTCCGAATTTTTCAGGCCTCTCTACATTCATACTTTTAGATCCGTGAAATATCACGGCCCTTGCAATCTCTAATACCGGATTGTCCAGGATTATCCCCTCCTCGCACCACGCCTTGCTTATCTTTTTTCGTATCATGTCGTCTGTGTCATGTACAAAGATACCAGAGTTTGAATCCGACTTGCTCATCTTTCCAGGCTGTGAGTCTGCTGCAGGTTTGCAGAGTCCGGGAAGCAGCTTGTGGTGTACTGCAACTGGAACCTTCCATCCCATCTTTGGAAACACCTCCCTTGCAAGCATGTGTATCTTTCTCTGGTCCATTCCCGCATGCACTATATCCACATCAAGGGCATGAATATCTGCTGCCTGCATGGGGGGGTACAATAGCTTTGCAAGACCTATCTTTTCATCGTCTTCAGAGCGCCCCATGATTGTAAGTGTGCGCATGGTTCTTGCAAGGGACATGTGTCTTGTAATACCCACAAACTCAGACCAGTATCCGGGATTCTCCCGGTATAGATCCGAGCCCATGACAATGTGCGCATCAGGACACACAAGCCTGAATGCGTCCCGATAATACTCTGATACCTTGGAGATCACATCCCTGTCTCCGCCAAGCTTGTCGTTGATTAGAGTATGCCAGTCTGCAAGAAACACGGTACAGTCAATTCCGGCGCTCACAAAATCGTTTATCTTGAATCCCGTGCTTATCAGGCTGCCAAGGTGTAAAAAGCCAGAGATCTCAAGTCCGATATAGTGCTTTGGGGACTGGTTTGTCTTGAAGAGATCTACTAGCTCGTCGCGCGTGACTATCTCCTGTGTAGGGGGCCTCTCCACAAGATCTGCCTTTTCTAATACGTCCAAATCAAAACACCATCTGCATAAAGCCTATAAAGTTATTCTGCGCGTACATCCTGCCCATCCAGACTCTTTCTTGGCTTTACACTCAGGTAGAACGCATGGCTGCAGATGATAAATGCCGCTAGGAACATCTTTGTCGCAAAGATCAAATTCCACGGCCTGTCAGGATCCGGGTATGCGACATACAGCATGTCAATGTCAGGTATCATCCCGTCTACTGTTCCTGCCACTATCTGCGCATGCAGTATGACAAAGTTATAGATCACCTCGTACATGGTAATAATTGCAAATCCCAGCAGCATTAGCCGGAGCAGGGCCATCCGTGTTCCGATCACCTTGCTGCCTGCAGTCCTCTTCCAGCCGATCCTAGTAACACAGTACCACCCGATTATACTAGAGAAGAATATCCAGGTGGACACCCTTGCAAAGTTCTCAAACGGTATGGTGGTGTTGTGTATTGCCTCGCCCATAACATAGATGCCCCTCTCAAGCCACTCTGCCATGGTGACGTACACGCCAAATACCAGCGAGGCCACCATGATGAATCCGCACAGGTAAAAGATGTACAGGTACACCCTGTAGCCTGCATCTGTCCTCTCGAGGTGGCTCGGTCTCATTATGCCGACTGCCGGATCTTGAAATATAAAACTTCACGCATTGGTTCGTGTCAGCGTTCACGCCTGAATCAGTGTTTTTGATCCAAAAGATCAATGATCTACTGTTCATGCTTCCAGTGACTCTTTTTATACAGGTACACTCACCTCTCACACATGGCAGATATCAGTAGACAAACCCGCATGGGGGGGGGGTATCTACGAGAATTCTAGCCCCACTGATAGTGCTTGGTATCATTGTTGCATTGTCCGGCGTTGAATACGCGCAAGCTCAAACGCCGCTTAATGCCGGCAAACCGTTATACGGGTTGCCTGTCGATAAAGTAACTACGCAATGTGCGGCAACATCAACTGGCACTGTCGAGTTTACAGATGCAGGGCTACTTACAACTCATTTGCAAAGCGATGCTTACACGTATAGGCATATAGCATACATTGAGGTACATGCAAATTCTACCGATAAATCAATCGGAATATTCAACTTTACCGCTAGTTCGCTGACTGTTAGTGTGACCATTCCGACTAGTGCACTCATGAACATTACAGATGTAGTCGACACTGAAAAGTTTACAGTACGTCCCATCTTTTCAACAATTGTTGGTGATCGTGACGATCCAATCCGATTCATCGACAATCCCAACATAAGCCTGGACAAATACAAGACACTCTCATATGTTGTGTCTGGTTCTACTCTGATTCCTGCACTTATCACTCCCAATGGAATGGATTTGGCCGTAACTGTATCATCTGGAACAATAAACACGGGTAGTACAGTCCGTCACCCGAGTGCGCCAAACCCTGTCCTCTGTAGCACCGGCTCTGCCGAGATACAAAAACTCCCGCGCATAGAAATTGATGGAGTAGAATATGTGGACGGTGTACAAACTGATGCCTCGTTGCACTCTAACAGACACACTGCAGGCGCCACCTATACAGAACAAGAGGCAGATTGTTTTTATCTCGATGAAAAGGCATCCGCGTTTGGAACCCAGCCTCCAAACTTTCCAAGAGTAGAGATAAACGCGCACGGTATTAATGATCGGACTCCATCCAACACTATAACACCCGTGATATACACCTGCCATATTGATGAGAATACAAGCAATACTGGGACCAATACAGTATTAGTAGTTGCCAGAAAAGACCCGATAATCACGACAGATAGAACAAGTACACACACTGCAGGAGCTCCATTTGCAGACACTACCTCGTGCTTGGGCTCGATAAACCAAGTCCTCACACTTGATACAGTCACAAAGCGAAAAGTCACAGAGACTAGCAGCGTAATAGTATCTAACATTGACCACACTACCATACCTGGAGACTATATCATCGAATACATGTGCTCGGAAACCTACTTGACAATAGATCTAATGGATGCATCTGAATCCAGAGAAGTCAGTGTAACAGGTAGGATACCTGCGGTCACTCCAACACCTACAGGAACTCCAATGCTTGACACGGGGG
>RHFD01000085.1 GCA_003724325.1 Nitrosopumilus sp. D6
GGCTGGTTCAAGCCTGTAATGCTTGCAATAGCGGCAGTCCCCATACTGCTAATTGGCGCATATGATACTGACCTGGCGTTTCCAATATTTGGAACAGTCCACATACCGGTACTATACATGGCACTGGTGATATTTATGATTGTAATTACCGGAAACACGGCAAACTCTATTGACGTGCTAAACGGCGTGTTGAGCGGATTCATGATAATAGCAGGAATGGCGCTGACCATATCCCTTGTAATAGTGGAAAATTACAATGTTGCAGCAGCGGCACTGCCCCTTGTAATGGTCTCACTTGCATACTATCGATACCACCGGTTACAGAGCAGGATATTTCCCGGGGATTCTGGCGCCCTTACACTGGGGGCAATGTATGGCACACTTGCAATAGTGGGCGGGGTAGAGGTGATTGCGGCAGTAATAATACTGCCTGCCATACTCAATTCGTTCTTGTTCCTGTCTAGCACTAAAAAGATAATAGAGTTCAAAAAGACCAGGCCTACTGTAACCATGACAGAGGAAAAAGACGTGCGACTAGAGTCCACTGATGATGTACTGGCACCGGTGACACTTGTGCGCCTAATACTTGCTGCAGGCCCACTCTCAGAGTCACAGGTGGCGCGGCGCATATTTTATCTCGGCATGTTTTCAGGAACACTGGGAGTACTCACGGCGCTCTTCACGAGGATAAATACATGAAGATATACCTGTTTCTTGCAGCAATGTGGGGACTGATAATTGCAGGCGGGGGCATTGCAGTACTGGTACTAGGACCCATATCAGTATCCGGACTTGGAGAGTACGACTCGATTGCCGGCTCTGCGCTAAAGGCAGTCATTGCAATACTCTTGGTTGTACTGTGGATATTCATACTTGCCAGGGTCAAAAACTATGTCTTTAAGAGTGATATAAGACGGGACCGATAATTACAAATGCCAGGGTGCCGCACTACTAGTTATCTTTTCTGGCAGCTTTGACGAGTTCTTTTTTAGAAATTCCATCTCGTGTTTTTTGTCGCGCAGCTCATCAGGCAGCATTACTGGAATGCCCTCTGTAATCATGTAAAATCTTGCACATTTTACACAGTAGAGCGCCCCTTCAGATACAGAGTCCGTATCAAATGAGACCTCGAAGAGCTCTAGCGGATGTGTCTTGTCCATCGGGCATGCCAGAATCTTCATCATTGACTTGTTCATCACAGATAGACGGGGATTCCCTTTTGACTAGATAAAAGTGCAGCTCTGGCAGCCCTTGCCGTATCTGCTGCCTCTTGCGGGCAGGCAATGTGGGATTTTTTTCCATTTATCGCATCTGCAAAGCCCTGCATCTCTAATAATCTGGGATCCCTCCATTTTCCCCCGGAAATCTGCCTGCCGTCAGCCTCTGTCTCTTGGGAGAGAAGATTTGCCGATACTGTAACATTTAGTGTTGCGCTGACCCTGCTAATTGCCGCCCTACTACAAGAGATGACTGTTGTTATATCATTATCATATCCTGCCATGACTGTTGCATGGTTGTCTGTCCCCCTTGCAAACACTACATGCGGAGTCATGCCGGAGAGCCAGAATGCGGCATCCATGCAGTGTATGGATACATCCTCCATCATCCTGCCTGCGCCACCGCGCCAAAACTGCATTGTTACGAGATCTCCGTATGTCTTGTTTTTGATACAATCCCTGATTGTATTCAGCGCGGGATTAAACCTGTCAGGGTAAGAGCATGCAAGTATTACCCTGTTTTTTCTGGCAGTATCTGTCATGTCTGTCCAGTCTGCATGCAGATATGCCGGGTTTTCTGCAAACACGTGCTTTTTTGCCTCTAACATTGGTATAATCTCTGCACTAGTACAGAGCGGACCTGCTGCCACCCCGTCAAATATTTCTGACTCTAGCGCCTCTGCAGGGGTGGGATAATTTGGTGCCGGCGCGTTTTCTGTACCACACACTGCTGCGAGCGCCCCCATCTCTGCTAGTATCTTTTCATAACTGCTGCCCATCTGCAGTATTCTCAAGTGTATACTCCCGTCAGCCAGTGCATGTATCCCTTGTTTTTACCCATTACAATGTCTGCGTATTCAGAGACTAGTTTTTTTGTCACATCCCCGGGCCTGCCATCCCCTATCTTTTTGCCATCAACTATAGTAACTGGTGTTATCTCTGCTGCAGTACCGGTCAGAAATATCTCGTCTGCTGCCATCATCTCGCTTCTTGGCACGGGCCTCTCCTCTACTGGTATGTCCAGATCTCCTGCAATACTAGTTACTGTATCCCTGGTTATCCCGTCAAGTGCAGAGGAGTCAAGTGACGGCGTGAAAAGCCTGCCGTTGCGCACTACAAATATGTTCTCGCCGGGCGCCTCGCTTACATTACCAGAGTAGTCAAGTAGTATGGCCTCGTCTGCCCCCGCCTTTTTTGCCTCTCCTGTGGCAATTATCGAGTTGAGATAGTTCCCGCCCATCTTTGCCTGGACCGGAGTTGACTCGTCAGAGAATTTTTTCCACGACACCACGCAGGCAGATATCCCGGTTTTCTCAAAGAGTCTTCCCATTGGAAACACAAATACTGCCGTCCTGATTGGCGCCTTTTTTGTGACATGCAAGCTTATCCCGTGCTCGCCTACAAAGTAAAACGGCCTGATATAGCACGACTTTTTGATTGCGTTTTTTCTGCATATTCCAGTTATTGCTGCGCGCATTTCTGAATCCGTGCGGTCTAGTACCATGTCATAGTATGTACCGGATCTGCGAAACCGCGCAATGTGCTCGTCTAGCCTGAAGACATGCAGGTTTTTGCCGTTCCAGTATGCCCGTATCCCCTCAAATGCCGATGTGCCATAGTGTATGGCATGGGTGGTGATTGGAACCACGGCCTTTGATGTCGGGACGTATCTGCCATCAAGCCAGACATACCTTGAGATCATGAAAAGACCGCCGCCTTTTGCGTATTAATCTCTATGTCCTGGAATCAACGGGCCCAAAGACACCGTAGTAACTCCAAATGGCAAAATCCAGATTACTCTGACCATCCCTCCTTTGGAAACTTCATGCCTGCGACCCTGGTTGTAAGGTCTTTGATTCCGGCATACTTTTCCACCACGCCCCACGACTCGTTTATTATCTCTGCAACTTTTTTTGGCACGTCACTTTTCCACTCCTGCCCCCCGTTTAGCGCAGAGTCAAAGAGCTTTTCCTTGACTGATGTGGCAGATATCTGCTTTCTCTGCCCCACGCGCGGATGCAGGCCATAGATCTTTAGCATGTACCCTTCTGCACGGTCGCCAGTGTATGAGAAATACTCCCCCTTGACTCCGTGCAGAATCTGTCTCTTTAGCCTCCATGACCTGGATCTCACCAGCGGGGGCAGGTATTTTTTAAATGGCGCCTCGAATGCATAGTCATCTGTAATTGATATGGAATTACCAAACACTGACTCGAGCATCTTCTTTCTTGTGGAATAGTCAAACGGAAAGCTCTTACTGTTTATCTCCCTTTCCCCGCTACGAAACACAACAGGCATTACCTTTACAGAGTCTGCCAAATCCTGGAGCTCTGTAATTATCTCTACGTGCGCATGGGTCACGGGATTGAGGTGTGCAAGATACAGGGCTATAGTCACTTGTACCCACCAATCTCATCCATACGACTCGTACTTTACCTCGAAACTTCCGTCGCCGCGCTTTTCGTGCTCTGTTACCATCCCGCTAGGATTTAAAAAGTCCATGACCCCGTCAATGGTTCCCTGCCAGCCGCACACGTAAAATATCGTATTCTCGCGGGTAATCTTTTCCCCGATGAGCTCTTCTAGTGGAGAGAGCCCGCCCTCGCGCGGCCTCAGAAATGTCTCGACGCGCCCAGTCTGCCCGCCCCACGACCTGTTAAACCACTCCTGCGGCCTGCTGATTGCAGCCCTGTATCTAAAGTTCCATTTATCCCTGCCTTTTGTAATGCTGTCATTTTCAAGCCCCGTCAGCAGATCCTTGTAGCTAAGCTCATCCACATAGCTTGCCCCCTGCAGTACAATGATCTCCCTCTTGTCGTTTTTGGCATGAAAGTGCTGCGCAAAGCTGACAAACGGGGCTATTCCAGTGCCGCCGCCAATGCATACAATTCTGCGCTTATCAGGACTCCCATCCGGGAGTGTCTCATTGATGGTGAGCGCCTTGCCAGACGGCTTTAGCCACAGTATCTCATCACCTTCCTTTATGTTAAAGAGCTGCGTGGTGAGCCTGCCGGGAAGCGGCTTTTTGACCCACCTGATTACCAGCTCGATGTATTCCTTGTTTTCTGGGTGTGACGCAATCGAGTACGCACGCCTCACAATCTTGCCGCCCTCTACCGGATTTGGCAGCCCAAGTGTGATGAACTGGCCTGCCTCAAAGTCCGGAACCGGCCCGTCCTTTGGAACCAGCCTTATAATCACGAGATCCTCTTTGAGCAACTGTACATAGGTAACAGTTGCCTTGTTATCTACAACCATAACAATCAGATCATCACGTTCATGGTTAAATATATTTAGTTTTACGGGGGGTGTGGAGTCCTGATAGCTAGACGTTAATACCTGTCGCCGGGCAGATATCTTGAATCAGTTATTTCTGATTTGGGCCGGTCGTCTAGCCTGGTAGGATAGGTGCATGGCATGCATCGGATCAAGGGTTCAAATCCCTTCCGGTCCATA
>RHFD01000001.1 GCA_003724325.1 Nitrosopumilus sp. D6
CAGCCAACACTTTTAAAACCAAACCAAAGCATTAATTGAATGGAGAATGAACCCCAAGGGTGACGAAGTATGGGAAAAGCATATTACATAAAATTTGAGACACCGCCGGATCTTGTCAGCCCCATTTTAGAGGCGCTCAGGGTGGCTGCAACTAGCGGCAAGGTCAAAAAGGGCACAAACGAGGTCACAAAGGCAATCGAGCGCGGCTCGAGCAAATTAATCATAATTGCAGAAGATGTAGAGCCTCCCGAGGTAGTGGCACATTTACCACTACTATGTGAGGAACAGGGGGCAGCCTTTGCGTTTGTACCTACCAGACAGGATATTGGCAAGTCACTTGGAATTGATGTAGTTACAGCGGCAGCCGCAATACTTGATGCCGGCGATGCACAGCACATTGTAGACCAGGTAATCACATCAATTGAAAAGATAAAGGGCGGTAGCTCTGCTCAATGAGCACTACTACTGATGATGTAGTCCAGTCTGAAATTATTCAGATTGTAGGCAGGACTGGAATTGCAGGAGAGGTAATCCAGGTGAGGGTAAAGGTGCTTACCGGCAAGGACAAGGGACGTATACTAACTAGAAACGTAAAGGGCTCGGTGCGAATTGGCGAGATTTTAATGCTCCGGGAGACAGAGCGGGAAGCAAAAAAGATCAAATAGGTGAGTATGTTTGAGTCTCTTGGTAAAGCCGTGCAACTTTTGTGACAGACCCATATCAAAGGGGTCTGGTACCATGCTTGCAAAAAATGACGGGACAGTACTGTGGTTTTGTTCCTCAAAGTGCAAGAAGAACGCACTTGATTTAAAGCGGGATCCCAGAAAGCTAAAGTGGACCAAAAAACACGTAAAGGGCGGAATTCGAAAGAAGTGAATTGGCCGAAGAGACTCTGTTTATAATAAAGCCAGATGCCGTCTCTAGGGGACTTGCCGGTGATATAATATCACGCTTTGAGAGAAAGGGGTTTGCAGTTATTAATTTAAAAATGTTCACATTTTCAAAAGAGCAGGCAGAAAAATTCTACAACGTACACAAGGACAGGCCGTTTTTTGGCGAGCTGGTATCATTTATCACATCCGGTCCTGTAGTAGCGGCAATTATTAGCGGAAATAATGCCATTGCAACTACGCGCATAATGATAGGGGCGACAAAGTCATACGAGGCTGTTCCGGGATCAATACGCGGCGACTATGGACTGGGATTCAGCGAGAATGTAATACATGCATCTGACTCGCAGTCCAGTTTCGAGCACGAATCGAGGGTGGCGTTTGATTTATCTTGAATATTCGTCAGCCCATAGTGGCAGTTTTAGGACACGTGGATTCAGGCAAGACATCTCTTCTTGACCAGATAAGGGGCACGGGGGTGCAGGGCAGGGAGGCAGGCGGCATTACCCAGCATATCGGGGCAAGTTTTCTTCCCACTGATACGATAAAAGAGGCCTGCGGCATTTTGTATGCTAAATTGGAAAAATCCGAGACCCGCGTGCCCGGGTTGTTGGTAATTGACACGCCCGGCCACGAGGTGTTTAAGAATCTGCGCACGCGCGGAGGGTCTGCAGCAGACATTGCCATACTGGTAATTGATGCAAGCCGGGGATTCCAGCCGCAGACAAACGAGAGTCTTGCCATATTACAAAAGAGAAAGGTGCCATTTGTAGTGGCGCTCAACAAGTGCGACCAGATATCCGGCTGGAGAAAGTCAGATACCAGATTTATCACTGCTGCGATAAAAGAGCAGGATGCCTCTATCCAGGCAGACCTGGATCAAAAGATCTACGACGTGGTGGGGACACTCTCAATACTGGGGTACAAGTCAGCCGATATCTGCAAGGACCGGGGTCGGCGTGCCAGAGCTGCTCAGCGTATTGGTAGGCCTTACACAGCAGTATCTTCATGGCAGGTTGAACCAGGAGAGCAAGGATGCGCGCGGCATAGTACTAGAGGTTAAAGACGAGATAGGTCTGGGCCAGACTGCAAATATAATACTGGTGGATGGCTCTATTACTAGAAAGGACACCATTATAGTTGCGCGGCGCGACTCTGTCGTGTCTTTACATCCAAAGGCGATATTGCTGCCAAAGCCGCTTGATGAGATGCGCGATCCGCGCGACAAGTTTAGGCAGGTAGACTCTGTTGATGCAGCTGCTGGACTAAAGATAGCCTCGCCTGACCTCGAGGGTGTGCTGCCGGGCAGTACGCTCTATGTGGCATCAAATAGTGCAGATGTATCTAGGTTTTCTAGTATGATCGAGTCCGAGATGAAGTCTGTATTCATTGATACAGAGACTACGGGGGTAATGGTGAGATGTGATACTATTGGATCACTAGAGGCAATAACAGAGATGCTTGGACGCGCGCAAATACCCATATCTAGCGCAGACATTGGGCCGGTCACCCGGCGTGATGTGATAACTACTAGGGCGATAAAGACTGATGACAGGCACCTCGGCGTAATATTATCATTTAATGTAAAGGTATTGCCAGATGCGCGCGAAGAGGCAGAGATGAATCATGTCCGCATATTTGAGGACAGGGTCATATACAGTCTGATTGACGGGTATAGTGAGTGGGTGAGTACAGACTCTGCAGACGAGGAGAATTCTATATTCTCAGAGCTTACCCCCGTGGCAAAGTTTGTATTTCTAAAGGGATTTGTATTTAGAAATAATGACCCGGCAGTATTTGGGATACGAGTCGATGTAGGGGTGTTGAAACAAAAGGTGCCAT
>RHFD01000028.1 GCA_003724325.1 Nitrosopumilus sp. D6
TGAGAGTAGTGTGGCGTTTGTCTGCATTCCGTTCTCAAATTCCACTCCTTCAATTTCGATTAGCGGGAGTTTTTGTATCTGGACAGAGCCGGTGCTGCAAATGACGGGGTTTGGCGCAGTAGGGTGGATGGTCACAGGACCCATGTGTATTCCTCCAAATAGCGCAAATACATTAAAGTTCATTCCATTGGGAGTAAGAAGTGCAGGAATCAGAGCAGACGAGCCCACAACATAGGAAAGTGTCTTGTATATTTCAAAGTTTATGTTGGGATTGTCGATAAATTTGAGTTCAGAGTTTTCTGAAGTAGTAACTGATGAAAATATGGGCCGTATCGTAAATTTTTCAGTATCCCCTGAATTAGTGATGTTCATGAGTGCACTAATCGGAATGGTCACACCAACAGTTGCCGATGCTGGCGTGTTTATATTGAATATTCCAATTGATTTATCGGTAGAATTTGCATGTACCTCAATGTATGCTATCTTTTTAAACGTCTCAGCATCGCCTATCACATGAGTTGTAAGCAGTCCGGCGTCTGTAAACTCGGCAGTGCCAGTAGATGTTGTCGCACATTGTGTAGTTACTTTATCGACAGGCAGCATGTATAACGGAGCACCGGTATTAAGCGGTGTCTGGGCATGTGCATATTCAACACCAGACAGTACAACAATGATACCAAGTACTATCAGCGGGGCTAGAATTCGCATAGCTGACCCCCCCCCCCAAGTGGGTTTGTCTACTGCTATCTGCCATGTGTGAATAATAATCATGCCCATATAAAAAGAAAATATCACGCACAAAATCCACACATCTGCACTTGCACATCTTGATTAATGGCACACACCTACCCATTTTACCAATCTTAAAGGGGCCCTCGAGGGGAATCGAACCCCTGTCCGGGGATCCACAATCCCCTATACTAACCACTGTACTACGAGGGCCGCAAAAGTGCCTAGCCGGCAGTCCTGTAATAATCTTTGATTTTGGAGATCTGCTTTAGATTTATTATCGAGTATGCACAATTCCCACGTATGCGACTGTGGTGGGTTGGAATGGGCATTGCCATTGGCATTACCTGGGTAGGCATGAATTATCTGCTGCCATTCAAATAATGCAAGCGATCGCTTTAAATTTGCTAGATCAGGGTATTTTTCGACATGAAAAAGGGATTCATCTCCAAGAGGCTACGCTCGGGCAGAAAATCAGCAGAGAATCCCGTAGAGCGCATTACAGAGACCATACAGGGGGGGAAATTTGCGTGGATAAACCTGCAAAATCCAGACAGGGCAGACGTAGAAGAGCTGGCAGAAAAATTTCACTTTAACGCACTAAACGTGGAGGACTGTATGACAAAGTTTGAGCTTCCCAAGCTTGACAGCTATGACGACCACTTTTTTGTAATATTGCACTTTCCACCCCTGTCTCAAAAGGTGGGCATGTCAAAAAACAGCCAGCTCTCCGTGTTTTTAGGCAGGGACTTTTTGGTGACTGTACACCACGGGGATCTCATGCCGCTAGTAGATCTTGCAGAGATATGCAGGACCGGCTCTGACAAGCAGAGAAGAGACAGACTACTTGGAGGCTCTGCAGGGCTGCTACTCCACGAGATAATAGACGTACTAGTAGATGACTTGCTGCACACATCTAGAAAGATAATTGCAAATCTTGATGAGATGGAAGAGCTAGTCTTTGATGAGGCAAAGCCCGTTGCAAGAAGCATCGCCCTGCTAAGAAGAGAGATCAACCGCCAGAGGCGCATAGCCAGCCCGCTAAAGCGGTTTGTAAACGAGATAGCATCAAATGTCAAAAAGTTTACAGAGGCAGAAGACGAGCTCGGACTATACTATGATGATGTAATAGACCACATTGACAAGGTTACAAGGATACAGACTTTGTACTCAGCACCGAAAAGACAAACAAGGTGCTCGGAATGCTCACCATAATATTCACACTGGCAATACCTGCCACCGTGATAGGCACGTTTTATGGAATGAATGTAAACCTGCCAGTAGTAGACGACGCAGGATTTCTGGGGCCCTTTACCACGTTTGTAATAATCATTCTTGCGTCTGCCATACCTGCGGCGATCATGTTTGCGTATTTTAAAAAGCTCGGCTGGATAAGCAGTTGGGACTAGTGCTCATACAGACTGACTATCACCCGGGTCAGCGACGAATCCAGATTATCAGGTATCAGAATCAGCAGGCCGGATCCCGCACCCACGTTTTTGCATGTAGAGCCAAAGCTCTGGCGTCCCTGCGCATGACACCCTGTATAGCTAGTCACATTTCCAGAGTCAAGGTATTCATCTAGTCTATTCTGCGAATCCACAAAGTAGACATCAAAGTGCGAGTTTCTGCTAGACACAGAGTACCCGTATGTAGTAGAGTTTCCCGACATGCATACCGGTATGAACTGTGCATACGATCTTGCCGCATCCTGCACGATTCCGGCAACATTTGGCAATATTACCGCATACGGATCATCATTGAGCCGCGCCCCCTGCGCATGCTCTATCTTGCCGCGGATAGAGTCGACTATAACCCTGTACAGCATTGGCTGCCAGCTTGACTTGCAGTCGCTAAACTCGTGCTGCAGCTCTACATATGACAGGCCGCGCTGGTACTGGAGCCGGTTTGGGTTGTATGTAGTCTCAGAGTCTGCCAAATGTGCCCCCTTTTTGGGATCCTGATTTGACCAGACATTTGTCACATCAAAGAGAATGTTTCCCGGATTATCCCACTCGTCTCCCAGATGCACATACACGGAATACTTGTTGATATCCTGTCCGTACGGCGAGCCAAACAGCAGGTGCCCAAAAAAGGCATTAAACAGTACAAGTCCCAGGGCCGCTACAGGAAGCAGGTATAGTAGCCTCATCTGCCAAAAACTGCCATATCAGCCAGAGATCCACCCTGATATTTGATTCTAGGCAGAATCAGGCCTGATTTTTGCAGATCCCGGGCACAAATTCCACACCTCAAAGAGATCTAGATAAATACAAGGCACGTCTTACCTAGAGCATGGTCAAGATAAAGATACGAACCGGCCGAGGTACGGGAACCATCGAGGTGGACAGCGACGCATCAAAGTGGACTGGAGACGAATTCAAGAGGATCCAGGAAGCAAGGAAAAAGGCAGCCTCCAATAGAATGGTCTCATCTGGCAGGGGAACCGGAAGACGCAAGCTTGGCGACACACCAGAGCCAAAGTCAAAGCCCAACACAAAGGGCATGACTAGAACCACTGGCAGGGGAACCGGTTCAAGAAAAAGCAATAATTGAAAAAAGAATTCAATTTTTCATTTTTCAGACTTGTCAGCACTTGCTAAGAGCTGGACTTTTTCTTCCAGTCAGCAAGAAAGTTTGCAAGCCCGATATCTGTAAGTGGATGATGCAGCATTTTTTCTAGCACGGCAGGAGGAAGTGTCACGACATCGGCGCCTATCTTTGCTGCCTCTATTACGTGCATTGGATGGCGCACGCTTGCCACAAGTATCTCTGTTTCAAAGTCATAGTTTGAGAATACCTCGTCAATATCCTCGATTAGCTGCATCCCGTCTTCTCCAATGTCATCAAGCCTTCCGATGAATGGACTGACGTATCTTGCTCCAGACTTTGCCGCAAGCAGTGCCTGGTTTACAGAGAATACGAGTGTCACATTTACCGGTATGTCCTCTGATGTGAGCGTCTTGCATGCGCGCAGGCCATCAGCAGTCATTGGAACCTTTACCACCACGTTCTCGCCGTACTTGCGCAAGTTGCGCCCCTCCTCCATCATTCCAGAGTACTCTGTGCTTACTACCTCGAGACTCACATCGCCGTCAATTATCTTTGTAATCTCCCTCATCGCCTCTGCGGGATCCCCCTGCTCCCTTGAGAGCAGTGTCGGATTTGTGGTAATGCCATCTAATAGTCCCATGTCGTTGAATTTTTTGATGGACTCGAGATTTGCCGTGTCAAGAAATATCTTCATTTACAAGATCCCTTGCCTGTTTTGCCATATTAACTGATGTGATTCCGTGCTTTTTGAGCAGCTCTGGAATCTCTGCATCGCGAGCTGACTCGCCAAACGCGTCTTGCGCCCCGATGCGCCTGACAGGCACGGGGTATGACTCTGATACTGACTCGGCTACTGCCGAGCCCATGCCGCCAAGTATGTTGTGCTCTTCTGTGGCAAGTATGCGCCCAGTCTCCCTTGCTGCCTTTTCAAGCAGGCCCGAGTCAAGAGGCTTTATTGAAAACATGTCTAGTACCCTGCACGAGATTTCCTCGCGCTGCAGCGTCTCTGCTGCCTCTAGGGCCATCCTGACTGTAATTCCACACGATACAATGGTGCAGTCAGAGCCGTCCCGGACAGTGATTCCCCTGCCTGCCTCGAATCCCTGCGACTCTGCATGAATCAGCGGCGTCTTTGATCTTGCCATCCTCATGTAAAACGGACCGTACTCTGATGCCATGAGGCGCGTCAGTGCAGCCACTGTTATGGTATCTGCCGGAATAAATACGCGAAAGTTTGGAATGGCGCGCATTATTGCAATGTCTTCAAGCTGCTGGTGCGATCCCCCGTCTGGCCCCACAGATAGACCCCCATGCGAGACTACCAGTTTTACATTGAGCCCTTTTTTGTCCTGCGGCGACGGGTACGCCACGTTGTTGCGTATTTGATCTACTGCCCGTCCGGGAAGAAATATCGCATAGGTGCTTGCAAATGCAGTCTTGCCTGATGCGGCAAGTCCTGCAGAGACAGTCACAAGATTTGCCTCTGCTATTCCCACGTTGAAGAACCTGTCTGGGAATTCTTTTCCAAAGGCGGCAGTCTTGAGCGAGTCAGTCGTGTCTGCCCCGAGTACCACCACTCCGGAGTTCTTGCGCCCCACCTCGATTAGCGAGCGCGCATACTCTGCGCGCATGTCAGTCATTACCGGCTCTGCTAACATAGTCCTGCCTCTTGTGCTATCTTTTTTATCTGCTCTTGCTTTTTCCCCACCACGTGCAGTCCTATCCACTTTTGCACCATCTCCCTGCCGCCCTGCCTGTCTGCCTCTTGTAATAGTATGCGCCTCCGCATCCTCAATACCTCGTCGCGAAATCCGTGTATTGCCATCCGTGCATCGTGCTGGCCTGCAATTGCGCCTCCACCCACAAAGACGCGCGCCCCGTCGGCAAACACAGAGCCAATATTTTCCAGATTTATCCCCCCGTCTGCCTCTACATACCCGGCAAATCCGTGCTCCCTTAGGAGTGGCGCAAGTCTTGCCATCTTTTCATGCGTATCTGTAATGTATTTTTGTCCCGATTTACCTGGCACTACTGACATTACTATTATCTGGTCCATATCGGATAGAAACTTGTATGACCACTCTGGCAGCTCGGTTCCAGGATTTATTGCCAGTCCCGCCCCGACTCCTGCCCCCTTGAGCCTGTCACATATCTCGCCAAATCCTGACTCGTCTGTCACTTCGGCATGAACCGTAATGATGTCGCTTCCCGCATCGATATAGTTAGTGATGTGCCTTGCCGGCTCGTCTATCATCAGGTGTGTGTCAAAGGGGATGCCAGTCAGCGGTCTTAGCTCTTTGATCTTTGTATGATCAAAGGTCTTGTCTGGCACAAACCGGCCGTCCATCACATCAAGATGGATATAGTCTGCCCTGCCGTCTGCGCATCTCTTTATCTCGCCTGGAAGGTTTGCCATGTCTCCAGCTATTATTGATGGTGCAATCATAAACTGCGAGTCAAGCTCCATGTTTATCACGGGAATCATTGCAGGATCCGGCGCCTTGCCGTGCCACTGCGGGTTATCCTCCATGTGCTCTATGGATTTACCCTTTATGGTGCGCGATATTATCATGGTGGGAACCCCCTTTGTCTCCTTGGCCCTGCGGATTGCCGCATCAATCTGCTCGATGCGGTGCCCGTCAATCTCTATAACGTTCCATCCAAACGCCCTCCACTTGTCACCTGTCTTCCAGCGCGACGCGTCTTTCCACATCTCGGAGAGATCATCGCCCTCAAGTATGCCATCAAGGGGCATGATTTTTTCCGTGTACGAGTCCTGCTGGATAAAGTTCCTGTCAAGAAACGCAGTCAGATTATCCACCTTGTACTTTGCAGCAGTCATTGCTGCCTCCCATACCTGTCCCTCGTCAGACTCGCCGTCACCTAGCACCACGTATACGCGCGAGTCCCTCGAGTCCATCCTTGCTGCAAGCGCGACTCCAATAGAGTAGGAGAGTCCCGTGCCAAGAGAGCCGCCACAAAACTCGACACCGGGACACTTTAGATCAGGATGTCCCTGCAGGCGGCTGCCGAACTTTCTGAGCGTGTCAATCTCGGATTCTTCAAAATATCCTGCGACTGCCATGTTGGAGTATAGTCCCGGGGCGGCGTGCCCCTTTGAGAGTACGAATCTATCCCTGTCTGGCCATTGCGGGTTTTTTGGATCAAGGC
Organism: Nitrosopumilus sp. D6; assembly: GCA_003724325.1. GTDB lineage: Archaea > Thermoproteota > Nitrososphaeria > Nitrososphaerales > Nitrosopumilaceae > Nitrosopumilus. The sequence goes on from RHFD01000028.1 coordinate 6,454, forward strand.
GCAGGTGGCTCCCAAACAGGCAGCCAAGAATCTCTGCCATGGAAAACGAGCCTCCCGGGTGCCCAGAGCCTGCCGCGCCAGTCCCCCGGATCACCAGCTTGCGCGCCCGGAGTATGTTTTTCTTGATCTTGTAATAGTCCAGCCCCATCTGTATCATAATCTTGGCAGATTGAATAAAAATCTACGCAGGGATTGCAGTATGTGCCGTTTGGAAAAATTTTAATCCCCGTGCACACACCACACACCATGGAGATACAAGAGATGACCCCGATAATGATATACGATGACAGGTGCTATCTGTGCACAAAGTTTGCCGGATTTGTCAGCCGTGCTGCCAGGGGAAAGATAACAATGGTTGGCCACTATACTGATACGGGCAAGAAGATAAGAGATGATATACTAGACGAGTCTGCCCTAGAGATGTTCTGGATTATAGACAAAAGGTGCGCATATGGGGGCAGGGCGGCACTGTATCCGCTTGTCAGGGCGGTGCTTGGAAGGGGTCCAAAAAGGCAGTCTGGCACAGGCAGCAGCGTCTGCGGGCAGGGCTGCAAGACGGCAGGCGCCGTATTTGTAAGATCTGCAAGCCTGCTTGCAAACAGCAAGAAGATTGATCTCTGCTAAATCTAAATAGGACACGGATCAGAATCCATCAATGAGGATAATAACGACTACTGCTACAAGAAATACACAGCTCTTGTGCGTGTTTGTACAAGGTGCAGAAAAGATCTCCGGACTAGGCAAGCTTGATGCAGGCACTGCCGCAGCAGTGAGGCAGGCCCGCGATGATATGGGCAGCTGCCTTGGAGCAGTAGGGATTGTGCACGGTGGCAGACAAGCTAGAAGAATCCTGCTTGCAGGACTGGGGAAAAAGTCAGAGATGACAGGGGACACTGTCAGGTTTGTATCAGGAGTTGTGGCAAAAAAGGCAGCAGAGCTGAATCTGCAGGAATTCACAGTGGTGGTGCCTCTGGGTGGCGTGCAGGATCCTGCCGTATCTGCATCGCAGATAGTCGAGGGCGCAAAGATGTCACTTTACAAGTTTGAGAGGTTCAAGAAGGAGAAAAAAAACATACCTGACGTGATGACTCTGGTAATAAAGTCAAAAAGTGCCATACCTGCAGTCAAGACTGCCGAAGTAATATCAGACGGGGCGATATTTGCAAAAGAGGTTGCAAACATGCCTCCAAACGAGTGCGCGCCTGCCACGCTTGCAGAGATTGCAAAAAAGATCAAGAACCCAAGACTGAAATGCCGCGTGATTGGCAGAGACGAGCTCAAAAGGCGCGGCTTTGGCGGAATCACTGCAGTCGGCGGGGGCAGCAGAAACGATCCCAAGCTCATAATACTCGAGTATTTTGGCGGGGCAAAAAGCCAGAGGCCTACTGTACTAGTCGGCAAGGCAGTCACCTTTGATACCGGCGGGATATCAATAAAGCCGCGGGAGAGAATGGAGGAGATGAAGTTTGACAAGTGCGGCGGATGCACAGTACTTGGGATAATCAAGGCAGTAGCAGGACTGAATCTAAAGACAAACATTGTAGGAATAATACCTTCAGTAGAGAACATGCCGGGGGGAGGCGCGTACAGGCCGGGGGACATCATAAGACTGTACAGCGGCAAGACTGCAGAGATACTAAACACGGATGCAGAAGGCAGGCTGATTCTTGCCGACGCGCTAGCGTACGGCGAGGAGCGCTATTCGCCCAAGGCTATAATTGACTTTGCAACACTTACTGGCGCGTGCATTGTAGCGCTAGGGACAAACGTGGCAGGAATGGTCTCAAATGACGACAGGCTTGCGGCAAGAATATCCGAGTCGTCTGCAAGAACCACAGAAGAGGTGTGGCGCCTGCCACTAAATGAGGACTATATGGGCATGATAAAGTCAGATGTGGCAGACATGAAGAACATGGGAATCGGCGCTGCAGCAGGCACCATATCTGCTGCTGCATTTCTGAGAAATGCCATGAGGGATACACCGTGGGCGCACATTGACATTGCAGGAGTCGCGTGGACACAGGCATCTACAAAGAAAAAGCCGTACAACCCAAAGGGTGCCACGGGTTTTGGTGTAAGGCTGATTTTAGACTATCTGCAGTCCTAGTAGCCCCTGCTGTTTCTATCCGGCGTACTTTTCTGCGGGTTTCTCCATCCGTGTTTTTCCATCATGTGGTTTAGCAGGCGGATGTCATTATCACACTTTTCACCGCACACAGAACAGTCAGGCATTATACGCGCTAGCTAGTAATCTGGTATTAAATGTAAATGCCAGCACTGTTGCTTCCCAAGGGCTCTCGCATCTTAGTAACACAACAGCGACATCAGGTTTGACTTCCAAGTTCGGAATGGGATTGGGTCGCACCCTGACGCTATGGCCGGCTTGAAGTATGGTGATTTTTCCTTGTCTATTAACGTAGCGGCATCAAATTCTGATCTTTTGGCAGACTCTGCCAGCCCGCCTGAAGGCTCTGGTAAATATGAGTGATCTAGACAGCAGCAAGTCAATGATTGGTTTTAGATCACCTATTTTTAACAGAGCCGTCACGCTGGCCAGAAGCCTAGCAGGCCGACTTTACTATCTTTTTGATTTGGGCATCATATCCACTAAAAATAAAATACGCGCCATCAGAGTTCACGCAAATATACACCATATTGACGGTAAACCCGTCATCATCGTATGCAGACGCGAAATTGGTCATCCTTATGGAAGCGGTATCGGAACGCAGAGTGTACGAGTAGTACGGCATGTCTTTGCCGCTTGGACCCTCGTGGAACCAGGTCACGTGATCCGGATACATCTCGACAAACGCCTTGGCCGTCTTTAGTTTTTTTAGAAAGTTTGCCTGATGATCCTCTGGTATGTCCGAATTGGATCCAGAAAAACTATGCAACGTGGGTTTGGAGGATGCAATTGAAGCATAGTATTTTGGGGAGCCGTCGGAATCATGATTCGGAATACAACCAAGCATGATTGTACTAATAAAATTCGGATCGTTGGGTTTGCCATTGACAATGAAAGGGTCATGAAGCACACATAAGTAGGTCATTGATTCCACCCCTACGCCATCCCTATATTGTACCGATAATCTACTACCATCGGCAGTCATTGCAAATCGATAGAAATCAACATGATCGGTCAGAGCGTCAATACGAAAGGGGTGAGTTGCCATGAAAGCCTTGACTGCCTCTAGGTCAAGTATTGCTGATGCCCGGTGGCCTTCTGGAATTCCAGTTCCGTGTGGGTATCTTATATAGCTCGGGTTTAACAGACAGTTATTCATGGCCTTTTTGCTAATGTTCTCCTCCAGTACTACGGGGGTGTTGAGATCAAAGCACGTAAAGCGCTTGTAGGTTACTTCCACCCCGTCGTGCCATACCTCGAGCTGGCGGTTTTCATAGGTCATTGTGTAGAGGTACTTGTCGTCAGCCTCTGACATCTTTCCCTCGTACTTTGGATAGGCCTTTGCAAACGCCTTGGCCGCCCCTGTCTTCCTTGTGTCCTCCACGACTTGCTCATCTGTGAGCACGGCAGGGCAGCCCGCCTTGATTCTCTTTACGAGCCGTTTTTCATACGATGCCGGGTTCCCATTGGCATCCACACAGGAATATGTCTTTTCTACCCGCTTGTTCTCCTGGTCGTATCGCAGCACCACTACGCGGTCGTCCTTTGCAAGCTTGTATATCGTGCCAGAGTCAGATTTTGACGCCTCTTCCGTGTAACCCGGATTGCTCTTCATGAACGCCTTTGATATCCGCTCGCCACGGATCTTCTCCAACATCTTCTCGTCCACGTCCGTCTTTGGATCCTCAGAGTCCGCAAAGGTAAGCATTCCCGCGGGGACTAGCAGAGCTCCAGTCAAGAGCGCCGCTACATACGTGTATCTGAACAACACAGTTATCCGTTCAACCAACACCATTCTTTCGGGCTACATGTATATAAAAATATACCGAGACCTAGAGTATGAATTCAGGTCTAGAGATCCTGTTAAAAATAGGTGATCCAAAACCAATCATTGACTCGCTGCTGCCCGGATCCAATTTATAAACAAGGAGAATGCAATAATGGAAGGAAAGAGAATGGACAAGAATGCATCCTCGCAATCTGGCCAGACGGCAGCTACGAGCACATCAAAGCGGATTAAGAACACGTTTGCCCCAAACTGCCGGAACGAATATTTTGTCCCCGCCACATTGTTTTCCCTGTGCAAGTACGGGTTCCGGTTTGAAAAGCTGCCAGAGGAGGCCAAAAAGATGATGCTAGAGTACTCTGAGGAATACTACAAGAGATGCACAAAGGCCGGCGACAAACCGACTTTTCCCTCGCCCCTGCTTGGTCCTGATGCCATAAGCTAGGTGTAGAATCTCTAGTCTGAAATGTACGTTCCTGCTGTATGAATTCAGGTCAGGCATGATGTCAAATAGATGATCCAAGCCCCATGACTTTAACATTGTAAACTCTACGGCTCGTATGACATCTTCTATCTTGTGGATTTTGGGAATGTCTAGAATTCTGCATGCCACTTTCAACATGATGATCAGGCGCGTCTTGGCACACATTTATCTCCAGTTTGGGATGGCATCTGTCCAACATTTCAAGAGGCATCTCTAGGTCACGTTTTATTATATGATCCATGTTGGATGTGTACGGTACAGAAAAACCCCTCACTGCAGTCATCTCTGCATCATTGCCACATATTGACAGGGTTGCAGATTCGAGGTACGGATCATTATTTGCGCTCGGAATTTCTATCTCAGAGATAAACTTGTTTTGTCCCAACTCTATGTTGGACTGTTGTCATACATGATTCTATCACATCACGTACTGCCTGCACATCTGCAAGAAAAACAAGGACTCGTTCTCTCTAGAGTACAAAGCTCTCAGGTTTTTGAAGGACGCGTTACAACAAGGGATTGAGCCCTAGTTCTGA
>RHFD01000084.1 GCA_003724325.1 Nitrosopumilus sp. D6
CTTGCCATATTTGCCAAACACCTTTTCAACATCAGAGCCGCAGATTCCGCATGCGTGCATGCGCACCAAAATGCCGCCAGGCTCCAAGTCAGGCTCGCCTGTCTCACCTATTGTTATAGTTGATGGCCCCCCTACGGTGGCAGTCTTCATGTATTGGAGAGGTAAAATGATTATAAGAGTTACACGCCAAGAATCTTTTTGAGCATGGCGCGATAGTCTACCTGTGTCTTTTCACTGCCAGCAGAGGGAAGCGCAAATACTAGAGTGGACTTTGTGGCCCTGAGATTGGTAAGCTTGTCATCTATTGGCTTTGAGATATCATCACTGACTAGTATGAGCCCCACATCAGAGTCATCAGTGAGTCTCTTGATCTCCTCAAATGCGCCCTGTGGTGTTTCAGAGATTACCCCCGGAACGCCTGCAAGCTGGAAACTTGCGACAAAGGACTTGCTGCCTACTGTGAATATCTTCACAGCTTGGGATTCAGGCAGGTTCTAATTTAAACCCTAGCCGTTACAAAGGTTGATTTAGTCATTATATCTGCAGAGGGTCATGGTAGAAATCAATACACAAAAACCAGTCTACTTGTTCTTGCACGGAAGGATGGATCTGCGCGAAAAGGCCACCAGTGCCCTCACATCAAGGGGATTCATGGCAGAAAAGATAGTAATGGCTGCACCTGACAAAGTGGGAGAAATAGGCGACTATATGGCAATGCTGTGGGTGCCGCCAAACCCGGATCACATAAAGATCCAGCAGATAACAAGGGTAGAAGCAGTAGAGCCAGAAGGGATGACCGGACTGTGGAAGGGAGTCTCAAAAGACGACATTGACACGGTACAGCTCAGCTAAAGCCCGCACCGAAATCTCCACCTTTTTCAAGTAGATTCCCAGAGTCGGCGCTCTTTAGCTTGCGGTATAGTAGAGTCTCATATACCAGATCCATTGCCGCCTTTTCATCAAGGGTACAGTCATTCATTACTAGATTTTGGTATTTTTGCAGCTTTGAGGGATCCTGCTCGTCAGTGGATATGTCATCATGGACCATTAGGTTTGCTATTTTTTCAATCTCGGCGTTGTGTCTGGTAGTGTCCATGCGCACTGCTATATCGTCCTGACTAATAAGTTATAATTTACAGACTCTCTACAATCCCGTGCACAAAAGAGTCAAACTCGTCGTCTGCAAAGACAATCTTCTCCACCCTGTCTTTCTTGCGTGCGAGTATGACTGACTCGAGATGGTAACATTTTCCCTTGCCGCGCGTCTTGCCAAAGTAAAATGCCGGGCACGAGCAGTATGCAGAGTCTGGATCAACCCAGTGTTCCTTGTTTTTGCCCACCACAGTCCAGAGCCTCCTCTTGCTTGGCTCAAATACGTGCATTTTGACGCGCCTCTCAGAGACTGTCGAATCAACTTTACTCACAAGGATTTAATCATGCAGGGAGGGTATAATCTTTTGATGTATCGCACGCGGATAATCCCAAATACGCCTGCCCTGCTAGCAGAGGGGGATAGGCGGATTCTGGTAGTGGCAGACTTGCATCTGGGATTTGAGGCAGGCCTTGCAGCAAATGAGATATTTACCGGCAAGAACTCTGCTATACCATACACAGCAAGAGAGATTATACAACTAGTAGAGTCGCAAAGATGCGACTCTGTACTATTACTAGGTGATGTAAAGTCTAGCATTAAAAGAATCTCAAAGAGTGAGTGGGATATAGTTCCCGCATTTTTTAAAGAGATATCCAAAAAATGCGACGTATCACTAGTCCCCGGAAATCATGATTCCAACATTGAGAGATTGATTCCAAATGATATAACCATGGCAGGCCCGTCAGGAATTATAGAAAAAGACACGCTGTTTACACATGGTCATGCAATGCCTTCAGAGAACTTTGGATGCGTAGATAGAATCGTCATGGGTCACATACATCCGACATACTTTGAAAAAGGCTCAGTGTTAAACGGGCAGAGGGTGTGGGTGTCAATACTTGCCCAAAAAGAGGACATCTTTCCCAGCAGAAGCGGTGAAATTGAGATAATAGTAATGCCGTCATTTAACAGGTATTTTTTTGCAACACACAAGATACACTCTAAATCAATCTCGCCGATAATAAAGAGGATAAAAAAATGCCGGGCTCGAATAACCACGCTTGATGGCTATATAATTGGCGACGAGTCTGTACTAGAGCGGGTCATCTGAGTAATAGGGGGCAAGTGGTTCTCGCGTAGTATTGTTTTCACGTAGCCATTCCAGTGTCTTTACAAAAGAGTCTGCCAGTTCTATTGTGGTGAGTACGGGTATGCCAAGCTCGAGGGCTTTGCGACGTATCTGGTATTCGTCATCAAGCATTCCCACATATTTCTCAAGTGTAGAGGTGCTGGGAATATTAATGATAAAGTCAATCTTGCGCTCATATAGTAAATCAGAGATGTTTGGCTTGCGCTCTGGCTCTGATATCTTGTGGACTATTTGTATCTGGCCAACTTTTTCCTCAAAGAACTCTGCAGTGTGCTCTGTAGCTAGTATCTCAAATCCCAAATCCTTGAGCATTGCAATGGTTGGTACCAGCTTTTTCTTGTTTGGCGCCCCGCCAACTGTTACTAGCGCCGTTCCACTCTTTGGCAAATTGTATCCTACCGAGGTCAGCCCCTTTGAGAGGGCATCATAAAAGCTGTCCCCAAAGCAGGCAGCCTCACCAGTCGACTGCATCTCTACTCCGAGCGCAATGTCTGCCCCGTCAAGCTGCATAAAGGAGAACTGGGGTACTTTGATGCCATAGTTTTGTATCTTTTTCCACTTGTCATCAGGTATGTCAGGCAGATCCATGTTTAAAATCGCCCTTGATGCAAGCGATATGAGGTTTGTCCTGACTAGTTTTGAGACAAACGGCATTGAGCGTGATGCTCTAATGTTGAGTTCTATTACATATACGTGCGAGTCGTGCACTAAAAACTGCAGATTAAACGGACCGTGAATATTAAATGTGAGCGCTATCTTTCGAGTATAGTCATTTATAGTCTCCATTATTCTATTATTTAGGCGCCACGGAGGAATACACATCATTGCATCCCCGGAATGAACGCCGGCACTATCAATGTGCTCTACTATTGCACCTATTACCACCTGTCTTCCATTGCACACTCCGTCAACGTCTACCTCTAGTGAGTCAAGCATGAACTTTGATATTACCACGGGGTGATCCGGTGAGACATCAGTGGCATTCTTGACGTATTTTTTTAGCTCGTCTTGCGACCATACCACCTTCATGGCAGCACCAGATAAAACGTACGAGGGCCGCACAATTACCGGATACCCCACCTTTTGTGCAAATACCTTTGCGCCGGCAAGATCAGAGAATGCCTCCCATAATGGCTGCTGTATGTGCAGTTTATCTAGTTCAGAGCTAAACTTTGAGCGGTTCTCTGCCCTGTCTACATCATCTGCGCCAGTCCCCAGTATGCATACTCCGCGCTCTGCAAGACCCGGAGTGAGATTGTTTGCAGTCTGGCCACCCACACATGTAATTACACCTCTTGGATTCTCAAACTCTGTAATGTCTAGTATGCGCTCTTGTGTGAGCTCTTCAAAGTAGAGCCTGGTGCAGATATCATAGTCAGTAGAGACAGTCTCGGGGTTGCAATTAACTACGGTAATGTCTTTTTGGCCGTTTTCTTGCAGACCCCACACCATGTTTACAGTCCCCCAGTCAAACTCTACGCTGCTCCCTATGCGGTACGGGCCTGCGCCCACCACGACAATTCCATTACCCTTTGGAGATTCCACATCATGCGAGTCACCGCCATACGTCATGTAGAGATAGTTGGTAACTGCAGGCCACTCTGCTGCAAGCGTGTCTATCTGCTTTACTGCAGGGATTATGCCCAGCTTTTTTCGGAGGGCGCGCACCTCGTCTGCGCTCTTTTCTTTTGCCCTGGCTATCTGCCTGTCAGAGAATCCCGTCTTTTTTGCCTCCCAGAGCATTTTAGAATCAAGATCAGAAGATATTATCTTTGACTCTACTTTAACGATATTTGCAATCTTTTCTACAAACCACGGATCAATAGAGGAGAGCTGGTATATCCTATTTATGGTAATTCCCATCTTGAGGGCTATTGCCACATTATACAATATCATGTCATCATGGTGTGCAAGTTTGTCTTCAATCTCTTCTTCAGTGTATGTGGTTCCATTTGAGCGGTTTAGTACCAGCCCGTCGTTTCCAATGTCTAGCATGCGTATTGCCTTTTGGAGGGACTCTTCAAATGTGCGCCCAATCCCCATCACTTCTCCTACTGACTTCATGGTGGGGCCCAGGCGCCTATTTACCAGCTCAAACTTTGCAAAGTCCCAGCGCGGATGCTTGCACACTATATAGTCAAGGGACGGCTCAAAGCATGCAGTCGTGTTTTTTGTAATGCGGTTGACTAGTTCTGGGAGGTTGTACCCCAGGCCAATCTTTGCAGACATGTATGCCAGAGGATATCCCGTGGCCTTGCTTGCAAGAGCAGAAGAGCGTGAGAGTCGCGGGTTTATCTCTATTGCCACATACTGGTCAGAGTCCGGTGCCAGTGCATACTGTATGTTACATTCTCCTACAATATT
>RHFD01000022.1 GCA_003724325.1 Nitrosopumilus sp. D6
CGATATGGACATGAATGTTCCAACTCTAAAGACTGTGAAACCCGACACTATCGCCGGCATCAAGATGGATTTTCTGGCAAAGGTGTATGATTCCAATTCTCTAATTGGAGACAAACTAACAACTCTGGCGTTTAATACAATCGGCATTTCTTCTGAGAACAGTAGCCACATTCCAAAACAGATCTACGATATTACCAACCTGTTAAAATCTATTCCTCAGGGTTCATTCATATTGAAAATAATTGATGTTTTTGAGAAAACAGTAGATGCCGAGATATCATACTGTACAAGTCCGCTACCCAAGAAGGCTGCTGTTCTAGATGATCTGGATAAATTTACAGATAAACTATTCATCAAGGATCAGATCCGACTAGAACCAAGATACATTGGAAAATTGAGTACATTTACAACAAATATGCTTGGAAAACAAACATATATCAGAAAAAATCATATTGCCGATATTTTGCTGGTAAAGGCAATCATCAAGATAATTTTGAAAAAAATCAACGGCACAGACTCAAAAACCGTTGTCAAACTTGCAAATGAGTTGCTTGCAGGATTGGATGAGATATCCAAGTTGGATCTTGCCAGACAAAATATTGAATTCAAGAACATACTGCGCAAATACGGCAAGTCAAGCAAGATGGGTAGAATTTTAAAAAATCTCAGTCCCGAGCAGGCATACCTTTATGATTATATAATCAAGATTGAAAAGACGTAAAACATTGCTTACAAATCCATCTGATAACTGGAATTATTTCTCAGTCAGGTAGTAGTGTAGCTCGGTATAGCATTCCACACAATACTCCTCATAGTCAGTATGGTCACAGTCGTAGACTTTATTTACATCAGTGTTGCATTTTGCACAAGACGGCATTCCTAGGACCTCTTGATCTTGAGCGCCCCGAGTCCAATCTGCACTAGGCCTGCTATGACTAGAGGTATCGCCTCAGATAGTACGTTTCTACCTGATTCAGCAGCCTCTGCTGGATCTGCGTTGATAATCACTACCACTCCCCCCACTATAATCAGCACTCCTGCTACAATTATCATGCCTCCAAGACCACTAGCGGGCTCTCTCCGAGAGATAAAGTAGGCGACGATCGGCAGTACTAGGGCGGGAAGGCCAAGCCCGATTCCCCGGATCTTGTGATCAAACGGGATAAAGCCCTCTCCAGATTCAGAGAAAAGTCCCGCAACTACGTCTGCCCCGTATATGGACAGCAGTATTATTGAGATTCCAGTTATTGCTATTGCAGCTCCAAGTGCCATGCCGGGTGTCGGCTCTGTCAACTAATAAATCTAGTCAGGCAGGATGCACAGCCACATCATCTAACAGGCCATCTAGTCGCTGTAATAGATCTGCGGATCTATTGCCCACGATGTTGAGATGCCCTAGCTTTCTGGCAGGCTTTGATATCTCCTTGCCGTACATTTTTAGATACACGTCACTGCCATGTATGTCCGGTGGCAGATATCTGCCCTCAAATCCGTCCGGACCTAAAATGTTATACATTACTGCATTATGCACGAGTTTGGTGCTGCCAAGCTCCAGTCCGAGAATGGCCCTCAGGTGCTGCTCAAACTGTGATGTTGAGCTCGACTGGAGGGTGTGGTGTCCAGAGTTGTGCACCCTCGGGGCGATCTCGTTGATTAAAATCCCGTCATCTTTTGTGACAAACATCTCGATTCCAAATACACCTGCCCCCTTGAATATCTCCATAGTCTCCTCTGCAATGCGCTGGGCCTTTTTTGTCACACCATCAGAGACTCTGGCAGGCGCTATTGTCTGGCGCAAAATATTCTTCTCGTGAATGTTCTCAACTAGCGGATATGTTGCAATCTGTCCTGCCGTGTTGCGCGCAGCAATTACAGAGACCTCCATTTTAAACTGTACATGGCGCTCAATTAGCAGGGGGCGCCCATTAAAATATTCAAATGCCTCGGCTGCCTGTGGCTCGGATTCTATTGCAAAGTTTCCTCGACCGTCATAGGCATCCCTTCTGGCCTTTAGCATGGCAGGCAATCCAAAGTTTTGCAGGCTCTTTTTAATGTCTGCTAGCGTATCCACGCCTGCAAACTCTGGTACTGGCAGGCCGTGCTCTGATAAAAACGTCTTTTGGAGCAGCTTGTCCTGTATGACCCTGAGTGTCTCTGGCAGGGGGTTTATCTCTGCCATGTTGCTCACTGACTCTAGCACATCTGCATCTCCGGACTCGATCTCATATGTGACTATATCGCATTCCCGGGCTAGTTGCATGATTGCGTCTTTGTCTTTAAAGTCTGCAACGATCTGCCTGGCGCCTACCTGCGATGCCGGACATTTCGCGGTGGGATCAAGGACTACCACCTCGGAGATGTGCTCGGGCATTGTTTTTGCCGCCTCTGCAATCATCATGCCAAGCTGTCCGCCGCCGATCATCCCAAGAACCCTTGCCATCATGGCAGGTGTGGCATGCCTGTTAATAATAGCTACATATCGCAGGCAATGGCACGCATAGCATTATTTAGCGCCGCCGACAACACAGTCCATGGCAAAGCCATTTGTCGGGATTATCATGGGATCAAGCTCGGACAGCAGGATAATGCGCTCAGCCGCAGAGATACTTGACGGATTTGGCATTGCGCATGAGGATCAGATAATATCTGCGCACCGCACCCCATCAAGGCTAGACGAGTACGCCCGACATGCAGAAGATTCCGGATTCAAGGTGATAATTGCAGGGGCAGGTGGAGCTGCGCACCTTCCAGGTATGATTGCATCGCACACTGTCATACCCGTAATAGGCGTGCCCATACTAGTGTATAATGACAGGCACCAAAAAAAGGCAGACGCCAAGTTTTCAGCGTTTGGAGGCCTTGATTCGCTGCTATCCATAACAGAGATGCCTTCAGGCTCTCCCGTGGTATCAGTTGGGGTCAACAAGGCAGGCAATGCCGGCATATATGCAGCAAAGATACTTGCAAGCGAGTTTCCCGCACTGAGAAAAAAACTGATCAAATACAAGTCAGAGCAGCATGACTCGGTAGTAAAAGAGTCAAGACGGCTCAAAAAAGAGGGGCTTGCAAAGTTTGCCAGAAAAAAGTTCAGCTAGGTCAGCAGCTTGAACTCTATGTTCTTTTTGCGCAGCGCCTCGATGAGCTTGTCTGACTGTTCTTTTCCCTGAGTCTCCAAGCTCAGCGTCACGCCTGCAGAGCCGGCGCTAATCTCAGAGCTGAGCCGGTCGTGGACCACCTCGACAATGTTTGCGCTTACCAGGGTAATCTCATCTACAATCTCCTTGAATACTCCGGGCCTGTCAGGTAACAGGATGGAGAGTTTGAGCAGACGACCCATTGCGGCAAGCCCCTTGTCTACTATCTGCCCTAGCAGGTACATGTCTACGTTTCCGCCGGCAAGGACTGCCACCACCTTTTTTCCGGGGGCAGGCTTTTTTGAGATCAGGTATGCAAGGCTTGCGGCGCCTGCAGGCTCTACTACAAACTTCATTCTCTCCATGAGCAAAAACATGGCCTTTGTGATCTCTGTGTCATTTACTAGCACCATCTCATCTACAAGCTTGTTTATGATATCAAAGGTGAGCCGTCCGGGACTCTTGACAGATATCCCATCTGCAATAGTCCTCTCGCCTCCTGCCTCGATTCTAGAGCCGCGTCTGACTGACTCGTACATTGCAGAAAACGAGCTTGACTGCACCCCGACTATTCTGACCTCTGGATTCTTCTCCTTGACTGCCACAAGTATTCCCGCTGCTAGGCCTCCGCCTCCCACGGGCAGGTATATCTCATCTACATCTGGCAGATCCTCTAGTATCTCCATCCCTATGACTCCCTGAGCCGCTATAATCTGCGGGTCATCAAATGCGTGGATCATAATGGCGCCCGTACTCTCAGAGAACTCCTTTGCCTTTGCATGCGCCTCGTCATAACTAGTTCCCTCTAGGATCACGTCTGCTCCGTATCCGCGCGTGGCAACTACCTTTGCAGGCGAGGCGTTTCTTGGCATTATAATGGTACAGTGAATCTTTTCGAGCGCAGAGGCAAACGCCACGCCCTGGGCATGATTTCCGGCAGATGCTGCCACTACGCCGCGCTTTTTTTCTTCTTCTGAGAGGGAGAGGATCTTATAGTATGCGCCGCGGATCTTAAAGGAGCCAGTCTTTTGCCGGAACTCTGCCTTTAGGTATACCTCGGAGCCTGTGATCTCGCTAAATGCAGGCGAGTGGATTAGCGGTGTCTTTTTTATCTCGTCTCCTCGCATCGAGTCTGCCTTTATTATCTCGTCGTATGTCGGGTTCATCAGAGATGATGCTGTTATTTCCGCGTATTTGACTTCTTCTATGTAATAGCTGCGCCATGTATCAAATTTTATGCCTAGATTGGTGGGAATGCCTAAATAGTTTGGAAATTTTGGTCAAGATATATCAGGGGATCGGAAACTCCCCTCGGGACTTTGTTCCCACTTTCCGATCCCTTGGTTTATGACTTTAGAATATTCTCAAACTCGTCTAGTTTCTGGCATATATCTTCTTTGATGCGCTCGGGTATCTTTCTTGGATCAAAGAGCCCCTGCTTGCTGTTGTTTTTTACAAACTCTACATCAAAGGTGCACAGGCATCCCTCCTCCCCGGTGACAAGCCTTGCATCATCAATTAGTACGGGAACGGTCTGATACGTCTCGACTAGTAGTGAATCAAGCTCGCCAAAGAGCCGGGTTTTTTTCTCCAAGAGTTTTTGAAAGTCCTCCCCAGAGTCCTTTTGTATCTCTGCGTATACTTTTTCACGGAACTCGTCGTCTTCATAAAACACCTCGAAGAGTTTCTGGTGATCAAAGTCCTTGTAGCCCATCTCTCTTAGCTTCTCTAGCACCACCTGGTCTCCGCGATCAGACATCTGCTGCTGGCCGTCTTTTGTAATGTTTATTATATCAGAGAGCTCTTTTTGGCATTCAATTACGCGCTGGACTGGCTTGTAGTAGAGCAGCACGTGAAACTGCACAGAGACGTGTCCTGAAAGCAGATAGCTTCCTATCGTCGTCTCAAACTTTGAAAAGGTTCTGCCAAGTCCCTCGTCATTTGAGGTAGAGACTCCCTGAACAGACCACTCTTTGAGGCTAGAGCCGATCTTTTGAAAATAGTCCTCGACCCGCTTTGGATCAAACGTCTTTTGTGTGGTAACTGTGGAGTCTCCTAGCATCACCTTTGCGTCAATCATCTCAGTCATGGTGGCCATCTCTGCCAAAAACTGCCCCCCGATCGAGTCATTCTTGCGGTTTAGCGTACAGATGAACCCGTCAGAGGACTTTGTACCTAGCCGCACGAGAAATTTTCAGTTTTTACTCTCATTAAACCTTCCACTAATGCCTAAATATATCGGGTTCCAGCTCTAGGCATAGGAGAATTTAAAATGCAATGCAACAACTGTAATAACGAGATTGCCGAATACTATGATAAAAAATACAGGGGAAAGAGGGGCAAATGCCCCCATTGCGGGATTGACTTTCCCCTAGAGTAGGAGCGAATGAGAATGGATGAAATCAAGCAAAAACAGGGCGGAGAAAAACCGGCAGGACAGGGTATCGAGATAGTAGACATGCTTCTTGGCAAGCGCGGAGAAAAGGTACTTGATTCTGAAACCATGATACTAGAGATACAAAAACGTGTGTGGGGATCACTCAAAAAAGGATACGAGTACTCGGGCATAGTAGACGAATCTGACCGGTTCCTCAGAAAGAATGTCTTTGCAACACTTGACATGATGGTGCTGTATGTGGATCTAGTCGGTTCCACCACGATGACCCTGGAAATGCCCGCAGAAAAGATTGCAATCATTGTAAGCTCGTTTGCACAAGAGATGGCCACGGTAATAAGACAGCACCGGGGATTTGTCTTAAAATTTGTAGGAGATGCAGTAATTGGATACTTTGTCGCAAAAGGAGACGGGCCGCTTGCTGCAGACAATGCAGTAAGCTGCGCAAAGTCAATGATTACGGTGATTCAAAAGGGAATCAACCCGATACTCAACCAGTACGACTATCCGGATCTGATGGTAAAGGTGGGAGTCGATTACGGCCAGAACTTGGTAGTCAGATATGGGGCCGATGTAGAGCATTCGCATGTAGATCTGATGGGACCTGCCATGAATATTGCCGCAAAGATACAGGGAATGGCAAAACCAAACCAGATATTGATCGGAGAAGACGTACACAAGAAACTGCATCCCAGCATTGGAAAAGAGTTCTCAGAAATTATCTGGAAGAACAGCGAATGGAAGTACCATGCCAGATCAAGCGGGAATCTTTACAGGGTGTTTGAATACAAAACAGATGAGAATAAACACTGACCTATACGGTAAATCTACCCGGGCACTCGATGTGCTCGTAGTGGTGCTCTGAAAGCCTGTCTTGCACCACGTAGATTACGATCTTGTGGAGGTCTCCATCCCCAATATCCCTCTTGCACCTGAGGCAGGTCTTTTTTGATTCGGTCATGCGATCAGCGATCAAATCAGGAAATCTATAAGGATCTGCGATCAGCTCTAATTGAGTAAAAACGCCCCGGATCTCACTGTATAGTATATCAAACGCCCAAAGCAAGGCAGAAATATGCCTAGAAATGGAGGAGCAATATGGTGGATATAGCTACAAGGCACCTCAGAGGCATTTACGGGCTAGACCCAGACATGCCCCACATGGCGCTACAGTTCCCAAGACTGCCCCCTGGTCTGTCTCATCCAATGTTCCGGGTTTATGATGATTCTGCAAAAGAACAGTTCTCCCAGCAGGCAGACTCTGCAAGTCAAAAGCTGCAGGGATTCAGGCAGATGTACCGCCAGCATGCTGCAGGATTGCTAGCGATGGGATCTACTGTGGTTCCTCCCGGACATCCACTCTATGGAAAAGACGGCTCTGTTGCTGCGCTGTATTCAGAAAGAGACAGGTTGCAAAGGGAAAACGCAGAGCTGAGAAAAAAGCTCGAAAAAAGAGACGCAAAAGACTAGGTTTTAAAGGGACAGTCCTAAGATGACGCAAAATATGGCTCTTGATGTAGAATTATCATCTGTTGCCTGCCCGTGCCTGCCAGTCTCATCGATTCTGCACAGACAACATTTTATGCACAAACCCTCTCATGTGTAGCCGTCTAATTCATACCCGCAGCATCAGAATGCTTATTAATTTCAAAATTGACTCACACCATATGAGAACTCCTGACGAGAGATGGAAGAAGATGCTTGCAGTGCACAAGAAATGCTGTCAGGACATACTGGGAATCTCAAAGAGCATCAGATATGCCGGCGTGATAAACGCGTATGGTAGGACTCTTACCGGAGTTACCAGTCCGTCTGCAAAGCTTTTGCTGGGACCAATGGAGGTAAAAAACGAGTTCTTTGTAATCTCTACAATGATGACCCAGAGAAAGGACAGCGCAGACAAGATGGGCAAGCTGGATCATGCAGTATTGATACATCAAAAGGTATTCGTCATACTGGTTCACAAGGACGGCGTCACATACTATGTGTCAGTGAGCAAAAAGGAAAAAAACCTGGATACAGTTATAGCAAAAATCAAAAAAATAGCCTCTAGGCAGGCGTGAATCCCTGGTACCCGCTTGTCTGCTGGGCGCTGTCATCAAAGTTTGGCTCAAACAGTGAGATTAGGTATTCGTCAGGATCAACAATGACGGCGTTCTTGCCTGCATCCTTGTCTACAATGTCGCGGTAGATCTTTACACCCTTTTCTCGAAGCTCGTCTACTGCAGACTTTACATCGCCGACAAGAAAGCCAATGGTAATCCCGTTCTCAATAGAGCTTCCAATGTGCTGCGCAGTCAGCGAGGCCGGATGCAGGCTGAGCAGTGCGCCAGAAGTTCCCAAATCCACCCAGGACCTCCTCTGGTTCTTGATTGGAAGGCCTATGATCTCGTGGTAAAAGTGCAGTGATTTGTCAATGTCCTTTACAGCCAGAATCACGTTTCCCACCTTTTTGATGTTCATGCTTTTACCACACCGGAGTTCTTTAAAAATCCATTGTCACTGGACTTCGACCATGGTCTCAGTTCTCTCCACGCCGTTTATCCTCTGGATCTGGTTTGCCACATCCTTGATCTGGACAAGATCCTTTACATCTGCAATGGCGACTGCGTCAAACTGGCCGCTTGTGGGAAAAGAATCCGAGACTGATGCGATTTTGCGGAGCCGGGCAGCTATGAGCTTTTTGGGGGATTTTACCAGTATTATGGCCCTTACCATCCCAGATTTACCTCCACTTCCATGAGCGTCTCTGTTGCGACAATGTCGGCGATCTTTTTAAAGTCAATTACCATGCCGTTGAGCGCGTCAAGATTTCCCTGCAACATTACGCAGACATCTGCCCTTCCGGTAACTACCATGACCTGCCTTACCACCTTGCGTTTCTTCCGCAGTGCCTCTACAACGGAATCCACCTTGCCGGCCTTTACCATGATCATGCAGAGTGCACGCATGAATTATGTACGCAGTCGTTACGGATAAACATTTAGTCTGATGCTTCTTGGGAGCGTGCCTCTTCTAGGTACGCTCGCCTCTCCTCATTGACTCGTTCCTTGTCTATCTCAATGTCATCATCTACTATGACTATACCCATGTCAAAAGAGCCACCTGCAGGCTTTTTGCCTCCCTTTGATTTGGCCGCCTTTGAGGGTTTTTTGGCAGGCTTTTTTGCCGGTTTTTTGACAGGCTTTGTCTGCTTTTTTACGGGCTTTGCAGCAGGTTTCTTTGCCGGCTTGGGCTCTGCCTTTTTGGTTGGCTTACTAGTAGCCTTTTTCTTTGCTGGTTTTTTTACAGCCATGAATGTCGAAAGTCAAAAAGAGAGGCTAACTTTTAAAGATTGTGTAGAAATTTTTTCAACACCAAGTAAGCTGAAATTACATTAGGAATGGCCATCTGATTTCGTAGCGATCTGCGCAGTGCGTGGATATGGGGACACATTTTAATCCCTCAATATGATGCATTCATTCAAGTGCCGTGGTAGCTCAGCCCGGGAGAGCACTCGGCTGAAGACCGAGCTGTCGCGCGTTCAAATCCCGCCCGCGGCACCTTTAACTATCCGGGATCCAAGGGACATCTTTTATCCCCTTTTTCTTGTTTGCAAGCCTCCCCATTACAAAGAGCAAGTCAGAGAGCCTGTTGAGATATTTTATACAGTTAGAGTTGATCTCATCATGCTCGCTTAACAGCACGGTCAGGGTCTCTGCCCGTCTTGTGACGGTCCGGGCACGATGAATTAGTGATGCCTCGAGACTGCCTCCGGGCAGGATAAAGCTGCCTAGCGGTAAAAGCTCCAAGTCAAAAGTATCAATGTACGATTCGAGTCCCTGAATCATCTCCGTGGTAACCCTGTTTTTCATATCATTCATGTTTGGGTTTGAAAGATCCGATCCAACTACAAACAGCTCGTTTTGAATCCTGATCAATGCATCCCGGATCTCCCCGTTAGTGTCTCC
>RHFD01000041.1 GCA_003724325.1 Nitrosopumilus sp. D6
AAATTTAGTTATAAACAAACCCTTTGACCCGTAGATCTATTGATATACTCCCAAAACCTACTATCCCCATGGCAACAGCATATGTCCTCATAAACTGCGAGCTTGGCTCTGAGGAGGCCATCATTACACAGCTCAAGGGTCTAGAGGGAGTTCGAGAGGTTCACGGAACATTTGGCGCATACGACATTCTAGCCAAGATCGAGTCTGACACCGTAGAGAGACTCCGGGAGACTATCACCTGGAAGATAAGAAAGATTGAAAAGATCCGCTCGACTCTGACTCTTATGGGAATCGAAGGCCAGACATAGCGCCTTTATTTCTTTTTTTATATCATGATACTCCACTTTATCTTTGTCATAAAAGAGCAGGATGTAACAAGGCGCCAGCCAGAGTTCCAATACATCAAAGAGATGGCAAAGTTCTTCCAGTCCTGGATAAAAGAGAAATTTGACATCCACTATACCATACAGTGCGACCAGCTAGCCACGAAACCAAGAAGCATACTAGACAGACTTGATACCAGCACGATGATCCGGGATCACGAGCAGCGGGGAAAAGATATCTATCATTTCTATCTGACGCATTTTAGACCCTTGTGGACTGACTGCGCATGCGAGGGATACCATGCAGAAAATTTCGGCATGGCATACTGGGTAGAGCCAAAAGACCAAAGCGATACCCTGCACATGGCAGAAAAAAACTGCACCACTGTATCCCACGAACTGCTCCACGAGATACTGCGAACCAAAAAGCACAAGGGATACGTCAAAGACGTGCATGATACATGGACAAAGCACCTCTTTGAGCAACTAGAGTTTGAACAGTATGATGAATCCTTTCAAAAGACAGACCAAAAACCCACATTTCTTGCAATGGATACCTCAACACTTTTTGACTGAATAGATATTATTCTCAAAGTTTGCAGTCTTGAAATCCAGCTTGTTCTCTGCATCATCAGTGCGCGATTTGTTCAACTCACCAAGCTCTACTACTGCATCTTCTCTGAATCCCACAGAAGACGCATACACGGCATCAAGTAGCATTGTCCCGTGCTCGCCGTTTTTGATATCATCTACTGTCTCGTAGAACCTGGTCAGTTCACGCTTGTTTATTGGATTGCCAGTTGACTTGTTAGATGCTACTGCGATGTACATGCCGTTGTTTTTTACTGCTGCCTGCATCTTGTGGTTTTTGCCAGACTTGCCTGGAATGCTCTCATTTACCAATACCTCGCATTTGTGGTACATGCTAGATACATAGGCATAAAACCTATACTGGGCAAACTTTGCCGCATCATCTACCTCACAGTCTACAAACACTCTGTGGAGCATCTTTAGTGCCTCGTCATTCATACTCTGTAATCTGTCATCTATGCGGCCGCGAGTAAGCAATTCAGAGTTGCAGTCCTTTGCAACCATTACTAGGACAAAGTCAGGCAGGTTGTAGTTTTTGAGGGCAGCCACAAAGGCGCCCGACTGTGACATGCCGAACTTTGGAAACCCCTTGTTTACCACACAAAAAAAAGCCGTATTTGGCTTATAATTGTTGAGAAACTGCCCTTGTATCAAAACTGCAAATATTAAAATCTAGAGCACTATGCCTGTACTCTGTGGACATTGACACTACTCCAGAGACTGCCCTATCAGTATATGAGAAAATGAGACATAATGTCACTGTATACCGCGATATCGTAAACAGGCCGCTCACTTTGACTGAAAAGATAATTGCAGGACACCTTGCAGAGACTCCAGAATCAGAGCTAAATAGGGGAGGCGACTATATCTTTCTCAAACCTGACAGGGTGGCCTTGCAAGATGTGACAGGTCAGATGGTAATGCTGCAGTTCATGCAGGCGGGACTAGAAAGAACTACCATCCCAACTACAATTCACTGTGATCATCTGATCAGGGCCAAGGTACAAGGTGACGAGGACATGAAGGTCTCACTAGATGAGAACAGTGAGGTGTTTCTATTTCTCGAGTCTGCTGCTGCAAAGTTTGGATGCGGATTCTGGAAGCCGGGAGCAGGAATCATACACCAGGTAGTACTTGAAAACTATGCGTTCCCGGGAGGACTAATGATTGGTACTGACTCCCACACTCCAAACGCGGGAGGACTTGGCATGATTGCAATAGGTGTAGGGGGACTTGATGCCGCAGAGACCATGGCAGGACTGCCATGGGAGCTGCTGTGCCCTAGGATAATAGGGGTAAAACTGACAGGCAGATTAAACGGCTGGACTTCTCCCAAGGATATCA
The DNA here is from genome assembly GCA_003724325.1 of Nitrosopumilus sp. D6. Lineage (GTDB taxonomy): Archaea > Thermoproteota > Nitrososphaeria > Nitrososphaerales > Nitrosopumilaceae > Nitrosopumilus. The sequence goes on from RHFD01000041.1 coordinate 2,259, forward strand.
TACTGCGCGTAGCCGAAGAACTGACAGTATCTGGTGGAACAAACTCGATACTTGAATACTTTGGAGAGGGGACACTGTCAATTAGCTGTACAGGCAAGGCCACCATTACAAACATGGGTGCAGAGATAGGCGCGACATGCTCTATATTCCCGTATGATTCCAGAATGTCGACATATCTGCAGTATACTGGAAAAAAAGAGATTGCAGAGATGGCAGATAGTAACACTGACCTGTTAACTGCAGACTCTGACATTGAGCCAAAACACTTTGATAGTATAATAGAGATAGACCTGTCCACACTAGAGCCGAGAATAGTCGGCCCGCATACTCCTGATCTGGCCAGAACCATCTCAAAACTGGCAGACGATGTAAAGTCAAACGATTACGTGGATCCAATTTCTGTGGCACTAATTGGCAGCTGTACAAACTCTTCATACGAGGACATGTCACGTGCGGCAGACCTCGCAGAGCAGGCCATCTCTCGTGGGGTGAGGGCAAAGATTCCATTACTGGTGACTCCCGGATCAGAGCAGATTCGCGGCACCATACAGCGTGACGGACAGATGAAATCCCTGCAGGGGATTGGTGCCACGGTTCTTGCAAACGCATGCGGTCCGTGCATCGGGCAGTGGAGCAGGCCAGAGCTGGAAAAAGATCAGAGAAACACCATTGTCACCACGTTTAACCGCAACTTTCCAGGAAGAAACGACGGAAGAAGGAGCACGCTTAATTTTATTGGCAGCCCCGAGATGATCATAGCACTTGCACTTGGAGGGAGGCTATCATTTAACCCTCTTACTGACGAGCTGACTGCCTCTGACGGTACAAGATTCCGGCTAGAGCCGCCCGGACCAGCACCAGAGGTGCCAAAGGAGGGCTTTGTAAGACCAGAGGGAATCTATATTGCGCCGCCCGCGCACTCTGATACAGAGGTTGTAATTTCACCGGACAGCAAGAGGCTGCAAAAACTCGAGCCGTTTCCAGAATGGGACAAAAAGGACTATCTAGAGATGCCCGTGCTAGTAAAGACAAAAGGCAAGTGCACCACTGATCACATATCTCCCGCAGGTGCCTGGCTCTCACTGCGTGGCCACCTTGATAATCTCAGTGATAACATGCTAATGGGTGCAGTAAACTACTATACTGACGAGGTGGGAAAAGGAAAGAACACACTAAATGGCACCACTGAAGAGTTCTCTAGCATTGCAAGGCAGTACAAAAATAACAATATACGATGGGTGATAATAGGTGATGAAAACTATGGCGAGGGCAGCAGCCGCGAGCATGCGGCAATGACTCCGAGATATCTTGGGTGCGTGGCAGTAATTACAAAGAGTCTGGCACGAATCCACGAGACAAACCTCAAAAAGCAGGGGGTACTTGCACTTACGTTTGATGATCCAAAAGACTATGACATCATACAACAAGATGACAGGATAAGCCTTTTGCATCTTGACTCGCTAGAACCGGGAAGACAGGTAATATGTGCAATTAGTGGTGCAGACGGCACAAGAGAGATAAAACTGAATCACTCGTATAATGAATCCCAGCTAGGGTGGTTTCGAGCAGGCTCTGCATTGAATGTGCTCAGAGCCAAAAGCTAGTCATGTAATGTGGCTAGGGGAGCAAGCCTCCCCATCGCCCGGGTATGACCCAAAGGTCAATGCTTGGTAATCATACAGCATGATGCTTTAAAAATATTTTGTTTCAGATTTTCCATATGAAATCGACTCTCGTACCATGAATACTGTACACGTTTGGCAGGCACAAAGAGGTAATAATCTGTCATGATAAGACACTAGACATCGATCCAGTGGATCGCCACACACTGAGTATACACTGTACCATCTTGGCAGGTACGAAGAGGCACTAGCATGCTATGACCCAGAGATAAACGCCTGCCGTGTTTGTACGCTGGATTCAGACTATATGGAATATCTGGAAATTGATTCCATCTTTAACTGGAAGAGACTAACACTGTATAATCTCGACAGATACTCTGATGCAATAAAACACTGTACCGTGATGCTAGATCCAAACAATCACGTTTTGCTTGATGCCAGAAAACTCGCACTAGACGGCCTAGCAAAGCCGTGATGCAAAACCAAAGGTAGGACGTGGGGCCGACCGGAATTGAACCGGCGACCTACGGGTCACTACAGCTCCAAACTTACATCATCCCTGAGTCAGTTTAGCTTAGCTTACCTCTGGAGCCCTTAGCGGTGAACTGTTTGTCGACACTGTCGCCCTACCAGGCTAGGCTACGACCCCACGTCTAGTCATGACACAAGCTAGAATTTTAACTTAGGGT
>RHFD01000027.1 GCA_003724325.1 Nitrosopumilus sp. D6
CGTGTAATTATCCTCATGCTGGTGCAGCAGGATCTCAAGGCCGAGATTCAAAGGCTCAAAAAAGAAAAAGACGCCGTAATTCTGGCCCACAACTACCAAGTTCCAGATGTGCAAGACGTGGCAGACTTTGTAGGTGATTCACTTGGCCTCTCACGGCAGGCAGCATTGGTGGATCAAAAGACGATACTATTTTGCGGCGTGCACTTTATGGCAGAGACTGCAGCCATAATCAGCCCGGAAAAAAGAGTACTGCTACCAGACCTAGAGGCCGGATGCTCGCTGTCTGACTCGATTACAGTAAAAGAGTTGCTCGACTGGAAGAAGAGGCACCCGGGGGCCATAACTGTCGGCTATGTCAACACGACTGCACAGATAAAGGCCGAGCTTGACTATTGTTGTACGTCCTCAAACGCAGTAAACGTGGTGCGCGCAATACCAAGAGATAAAGAGATTTTGTTTCTTCCCGACATGTTTCTTGGAGCCCATGTGGCAAAGGTGACAGGCCGCAAAAATATGCGCATATGGGCAGGCGAGTGCCATGTGCATGCAGGAATCACCCCAGAAGACGTGCTCAAAAGACTCGACTCGCTTGATAATGCCGAGCTTCTCATCCATCCGGAATGCGGCTGCACCACACCAATGATGTATGATGCCTCAGATGGCAGATATGGCAAAAAGGCCTCGATACTCTCCACAGAGGGCATGATGAGACGCGCAGCAGAGTCAGACTCGCAAAACTTTCTTGTCGCGACTGAGACGGGAATACTGTACCGGATGCGCAGGCAGAACCCCGGCAAGACGTTTGTGGCAGCATCTGAAAAGGCAGAGTGTCAATACATGAAGATGATCACACTTGAAAAAGTGTACGAGTCGTTGCTCCACGAAAAGCACACAGTCACCGTCCCGCCAGAGATTGCAGGCAGGGCCAGTCTTGCAATCGAGAGGATGCTCCAGATAAGCTAGGTGTGAATCCTGACAGGGTTGTTTAGCAAAAAGTCAAGGGATCCGCAGATTGAGAAAAATGCCGCCAAGCTCAAAGAGTTCAAAAAACTAGTAAAGCAGTGTGACTATTCCCAGGCTCTACTAGCCGGCTCGCAATATCTGGAAAAAATGCCGCACAACCACGACGTACTATTCACCATGGGCGGCATATACTATGTGCAAAAGAAATATCGTACGGCCCTATCATATCTTGATCGCGCCCTTGAGATTGGCTCGTACGACGTAGAGGCTTTGCTATTAAAGGCATACTCACATCAAAAGCTCGACGAGCACAAGCCTGCAGCATCATGCTGTGAAAAGATATGCGAAGTCGACCCCAAGAACAGACAGGTAGCAGAGCTGCTAGATCAGCTTGATACCTCTAGTGAGTAATCTATTCCCCTAACAGAGCTGGTAATGCATCCGGCAGATATCATATCCACGCCGGTTCTGCCATATGCGGCAATGTTTTCCATGGTTATTCCGCCTGATGCCTCTAGTCGGACCCGCCTCCGCAGTCCCCGCTCCTCAAGTAGTGTGACAGTCCTTCTTATCTGGTGTGGCGTAAAGTTGTCTAGCATTATTACAGATGCCCCGCCTGATGCGGCTAGTACTGCATTCTCTGCATCTTCGACTTCTATCTCGAATTTCTTGTGTCGCTTTTTGGCCCTATACATCATGCCCTCAATCGAGTCTGCTGCAATGTGGTTGTCTTTTATCATTACAGATTCATCTAGCTTGAGCCTGTGTCTTTTTCCACCTCCGATAACTACTGCCTCTTTGTCAAAGTACCGCAGTCCCGGAACAGTCTTTCTTGTAGAATACAGACCCACCGTACCAGGAATCCTTCTTGCCATCATATCTGTCATGGTCGCAATGCCGCTCATCCTTGCAAGCAAGTTGAGCGCCGTCCGCTCACACTCTAGTATTCTTGCGGCCCTGCCAGATATCTCCATTATAGTACCGTTCTTTCTCGCAGAAGAACCGTCCTTTTTTAGTATCATCGCCTTGCAGCGGCGCATCTTAAAGATGGTAGCCGCATGTGATGCACCTGCCACCACGCACCCCTCCCTTGTGATAATTCTTGCTTTAATGTTTTTTTTTGGTAATAGCTCGCTTGTAATGTCCTTGCGCCCAATGTCTTCTGCAACAAAGCGCGCAAGCTCTTTTTTAAAATCAAACAATGTAATCACGAGTATGCTGCATTTATGTGACCTTTATGGCATATTTGCCTTTTTGGGTTATGCCCAGCGTCTTTGAAATCTCCGAGTTCTCGGGATCTACTACCAGCACTATTCCATTCCAGTCAGGAGTAAGATCTGAGGACTTGCATGCTGGACAGACCTTGCCTATTGTAACGCACTTGCACTTTCTACATGCCATCTCGCGCGCCATGTCAGCTTGCCTCTACCTTTGCTTCCTTTGCAGGCTTGTCAGTATCCTTGCCGACATTTTTAATCTCCTCTGCAATCCAGTCGTCTGCTCCAAGGAACGGCTGTCTGCATGTTATTCCAATCTTGCCCATCGTGGCGCCCTTGCCAAGTGAGACTGCCGTAATCCTAGAGCGCAACGTAGAGCCAACCTTTAGGGTCCTGCCACTCTGATTTGCAATTATCATGCCGGACTTTACATCACTCTTTAGATAGTCATCCATCACCTGTGAGAGGTGCAGCAGCGCATCAGTAGGTCCTATTCTTACAAACGCCCCAAAGTCCGTAATATCTACAATCTCCCCCTGGACTATCTCTTGGAGTTTTGGATAAAACGTAAGCGCCTCAAACTCTACCCTGTGGAATGTGCCACCATCGCCTGCGATCATCTTTCCCATCTCGTCTACCTTTGCATCCAAAATCATAATGATGTATCCCAAGTCTGCATTTATCATGCTCTCGTACTTGTCTTTTAGTATGTTGATGCCTGCCTTTTTGAGCGTGGTCCCAAACAAGCTTGGGGGTATCCTGACCACATCGACAAGGGTTGATATTGAAAACAACTGTGCTTTTTCCTCGATCTTGAATTTATGAATCTTTGGATAAATCACGCACGAGTCTGCCGCAGATGTGCCATATCTGGGCAGTATCCACGCCTCTTAGCTTGATTCATGATACAATCAGACACGCGAGCCTGCAACGAATTATCTTTAAATATTGTCAGGTGGCTTTTTAGTTTGATGGTTGGAGTAGATGAGGTGCTTGAAAAGCTCGGCACGGTAATCGATCCGGATCTCAAAAAGGACATTGTCTCAATGGGGATGATAAAGGATCTAGAGCTAGTCGAGGACAAGCTCAAATTCACCCTCGAGCTTACCACCCCGGCATGCCCCTTTAATGTAGAGATTGAAGATGATGTGAGGCGCGTAATCGGAGAGATAACTGGACTAAAGGGTTTCGAGTTAAACGTCACTGCAAAGGTCATGGAGGGTCGCTCCCTTGATGCAGATACCGGCATGGCAACAGTAAAAAATATCATCGGAGTCGCAAGCGGCAAGGGCGGAGTGGGCAAGTCTACAGTATCGCTGAACCTGGCTCTGGCACTCTCGCAGACAGGTGCAAAGGTGGGGCTGCTTGATGCAGACATTTACGGCCCGAGCATCCCGCTGATGCTTGGAATGAAGGACGGACACATGCAAGTAGAGGACAACAAGCTCCAGCCTGCAGAGTCAAATGGTCTAAAGGTGGTATCTTTTGGATTCTTTGCAGAACAGTCGCATCAGGCCGCCATATACCGCGGCCCCATAATATCTGGAATACTAAAGCAGTTTCTAGTTGATACCAACTGGTCTGATCTTGACTATCTCATAGTGGATCTTCCCCCCGGTACCGGTGATATTCCGCTCACGCTTGCGCAGACCATACCCATAACCGGGATACTCATAGTTACCACCCCGCAGGATGTGGCAAGCAACGTGGCAGTAAAGGCGCTCGGAATGTTTGAAAAGCTAAACGTGCCAATAATTGGCGTAGTAGAGAACATGAGTCATTTTATCTGTACAAAATGCAATGAAAAGCACTATGTGTTTGGAGACGGCGGTGCAAAAAAAATAAGCGAAGATTTCAAGATTCCGTTTCTAGGCGAGATACCACTCAACCCTAGAATCATGTCTGCCTCTGATATGGGCAAGCCTATGATGATTACCACGCCGGACTCTCCAAGCGCAGATGCCTTTAGAGTTAGCGCAAAAAACATTGCTGCCCAGTGCAGCATTCTTGCGGCGCGGCTCCAAGAAGAGGCTGCCTCTGAGCAGGCCCAAGAGTCCACCGCAGAACAGCTCAAAGAGCCCACAGGGAAAAGCGCCTGATTCTCGTGAGACCTTCTGATTCCCTGCGAGACCAGCTAAAGACTCCACTAGGAGAGTTGTTACCTGATTCAGAGGCAGACAGGAATGCCATACAGAGGCGCATATCTGGCTCATACGTCATTACCGTTGGGGATAGAACCACAGAAAAGATGATCTCACTTGGCATGGTTCCGTCCCTGCAGATAGTCGACGGTGTAGAGCAGCGTAAAAAAAGAGAGCCGCCAGAGCTAGGAGATGCCACGGAGATTCGTGTGGAGAATCCTCCAGGCGAGATAACCCAGCAGAGCATTGATGCGATAAGGGCCGCGCTTGGAGCAAAGCCACCCGTGCGACTGCTTGTCTCCGGCGAGGAGGACTTGTTGGTGATTCCCGCCTGCATGTATGCGCCAGAGGGAGCCGTAATACTGTATGGTCAACCCGGCGAGGGACTAGTAATAGTCAGGCTCACTTGCCAAGTTAGAAATAAGACTGCTACAATGCTTGATTCCATGGAATAACGGGGTGTGATGAGACGGTGGCTGTATGAACGATGATGATACTTTAAATCTCTGACCCTGATTCCTTGTTAAAATACACCAAATATTGCACAAGATTTGACACGGCATGATAAACAGACGCCATGCAATGTGTGTCTGTGAAGCTCGACGATGACCTCAGGCTAGTGATACTTGAAAAAGTCGGGGTGTATTCTGCCCGGTTCTCCATTCCAGAGCCAAGGCTGCTCTTTGCTACAAGGGAGGTACTAGAGCTGCCGCGCGAGATAACTGACGGGTGCAGGACTTCTGCCTACAAGTATTACGGGGTCACCTATTTCCGTGACAACTGTGTGTTTCTCAACATTAGAAAGATGCCAGATGAGAAGACTCTGGAAAATACAATAGTCCACGAGCTCATCCACCTGCGCTTTCCATACCTTGCCCACGGCAGGCGCTTTAACAGGCTGGTGCGGCAGGGACTGCGGGGAAAAAGATTCTCGCCATACAAGAAAAGAAAACAGAACCCTAATTGATTTATATTTCCCAGCTCATGGCAGGCGAGTATAACATGGAGATCCCAGAGGTTCTGCCATTTGTCGCAGGCATCGCATCGTTTCTAGTCGCCGCCGGGCTAGTAGTATGGATATCAAAGCAGCCGCCTGGCACAAAAGAGATGATTGAGATTTCAAATGCAGTCCGGGAGGGGGCGGCGGCGTTTTTAAAGCGCGAGATGAAGATTATTGTTCCCGTGGCAGTGGGCCTCTCTGTAATTATTGGCGCATTTTTGCAGCCCTCAAACGGGATTGCGTTTGCAGTGGGCGCGGCCCTTTCAGCAGTGGCAGGAATCATTTCACTAAAGATCACAGTAAAGGCAGCCGTGCGCGCAGCAAACCTGAGCAGTAGCGGCCTTGGAAAGACGTTTGCAATGGCATTTAGGGGCGGCGCCACAGTAGGTCTAGCAGTCCCTGCAATGGCCCTGCTTGCAATTACGAGCCTGTTTCTAGTGTATAGGGATCCCATAGTCATAGCAGGCGTGGGGATTGGCGCAAGTCTCATAGCCTTGTTTATTAGAATTGGCGGCGGAATATTCACAAAGGCAGCAGACATGGGGGCAGACCTAGTAGGTAAAGTAGAGGTCAACATTCCAGAAGACGATCCGCGTAATCCTGCCACCATTGCAGACAACGTGGGTGACAACGTGGGGGATGCGGCAGGCATGGGCTCTGATGTTTACGAGTCGTATATAGTCACGATACTTGCGGCGCTGCTCATAGCAGCACTCATTGGCGCCCCGAACTTTTTCCTTTATCCCATTCTGATAGGCTCTGCAGGAATGATTGCATCTATAATTGGCGTGGTAATAGTGGGCTCCAAGAACATTACTGACGTGATGAAGCCGCTTAACAGGTCGTTTTATGTCTCTGCCGTAATTGCCATAACACTCAACTTTGTATTTATAACACAGTTCATAGGGCAGACACCTTCATCTTATGCCCTGTTTGGCGCCACTGTAATAGGTGTGATACTAGTTCCCGTAATACAAAAGATTACAGACTATTACACTAGCTACAAGCGGGGGCCGGTAAAGGAGATTGCCGACTCTGCAAAGTGGGGGTATGCCTCGCTGACGCTAATGGGAATAATAAAGGGCATGCAGTCTACTGGTCCTTTTATGATTGCGCTAGTAGTGGCAATCATCTTGTCATATACGATATCATCAATGGCAGCCCCAGAGGGGGCAGACCCTGTTCTGTACGGGATATTTGGCACGGCGCTGACTGCAATGGCAATGCTGAGTCTTGCAGGAATAGTGCTAAGTATTGATGCCTTTGGACCAATAGCAGACAACGCGGGAGGAATAGTAGAGATGACTGGAATGGGAGAGGAGAACCGCAAGATTACAGACGAGATTGACGCGGTGGGAAACACTACAAAGGCAGTCACAAAGGGCTTTGCAATAGCGAGCGCGGCGCTTGCGGCGCTTGCAATGATCCAGGCGTTCCAGTTTGAGGCAGCCCATGTATTTGCAGGCGTGCTGACACTTGACTATAGCCTTACAAATCCGTCGATAATAGTGGGCCTGCTCATAGGCGGCCTGATTCCGTTTATAATTACTGGGCAGCTCATAAACGGCGTCTCGCGCGCAGCAGGCAAGATGGTAGACGAGGTGCGCCGCCAGTTCAAGGCAGACCCGAAGATACTCACCGGAGACTCAAAGCCAGACTATGCAGAGTGTGTGGATATTGCCACTGCCGCATCAATAAAGGAGCTCTGGAAGCCTGCAATCGTGGCAATCGCATCCCCCATAATACTTGGAATCCTGCTAGGACCTACTGCCGTGGCAGGACTATTAATGGGATCCGTAGTCACCGGAATACTGCTTGCATATCATCTTGCAAACACTGGTGGCGCGTGGGACAATGCAAAAAAGCTCGTAGAGATGAAGGGTGAAAAGGGCTCAGAGGTTCACAAGGTCGCAGTAGTCGGAGACATAATCGGGGATCCGTACAAGGATACGGCAGGGCCTGCGCTCAACACTGTGATAAAGCTGCTCAACACTATTGCAATCGTGTTTGTCTCTGCGTTTGTAGCCGTGCTTGCAATCTAGCCTATTGCCATGTCAAGCTCGTCTATCTGGGCCTGAATAGCTTTTTTGAGCGTCTCGTTGTGAGCATTGCAGAACTTGAAATAGTCATCTGCTGTCTGCCGGCACCCGCAGATCCACTTGGTCTTTAGATCCCCCTCGACTGTCCATTTGGAGTACTTGTTTTCTGCCACGAGCATAATGCGCAAGACGGGGATTAAAGGGGTTGCTAAAAAAAAAGAAAAAAGAAGTGCCTACTGGCAGCCTTCCATCTTTTGGATAAAATAGCCCTTTTCCTTTATCCCCTGCTCTACAGGAGCAGGAGCGCTCTGGGAGTGGCAGAACGAGCACTCGTTGGTAGTCATCTCTGCGTCACCCTCGCCGACGGATTTGAGCCATTCCTTGCCATATGTAATGGCCTTGTCGTGGTCTTTTTCACCAGTTATTACATCAAAGTGCATGGTGTGACCATCTGCAGCCTTGACATAAGTGTCGTAGACGTGAATTTCCATGTCTTGCTCTAGACGGCAGGGTTATTTAATTCAAAAAGCATTCCCGGGGCTCACGCAGTCTTGAGATATCAGATGCCTGCAATGTGAGGATCCCGCAGTCTCGGGGCTTTTAAAATAGGGGCAGGGGCCATCCATGCAGGGATTGGTTTTGGAGAGAAGGGTCGCAGACTTGACTCTGCTAAAAGACGATATTATTCCACGTGAATTGGAACTTCAGATATCCCGGGTTTTAATACAAATGCCCTAGACATGTGGTCTCTTCCAGAGTATATCACCCACACCACGGGGTTTATGTGCATAAACCTTGTATCAGTCTCTGATGGATACGCCTCTGATGCCGGATGCGAGTGAAAGATGCCTATAACGTCTGTCCCCTTTTTTTCTGCAGTCTCGTATATGCTGATTAGCTGCTCGTCTGGAATGGCAAAGCTCGTCTTGGATTCTGCTGCATTTTCTGCAAATATCACCTCAGAGACACGCCAGTCTGTTCCAAGTAGTACTGCGCACGACTCGTCTGGTTTTTTTTGCTCTGCGTAATCCTCCAGGGATTGCATGTCTTTGCGCAAGAGTGTGATCTTCAAATCTATGTAACACTGACTGTCCCTGTCATCCACGGATGCAAAACGCAGTAATAGTCGTACTCGCCGGACTCTGCAAACGTATACTCAAACTTTTCGTCTGCAGCCATTATTCCAGAGTCAAACAGTTTGTCGGGGCCTTCATCCACCGTCCCCGATGTCACAGTATGCAAGGCGGCATCCTGATTCTCCCACGTTATGCTAGTTCCTGCAGATATCTCTATATCTTCAGGATCATAGTAGATTTGTCCCTCAGATACCGTTTGCGCCTCTATCGGAATCACCACTATCTCTGATGGTGCAGTGCCTCCCGCCGCATCTACTACTAGCATTCCTGTCATCCACGGATGAACCGTGCAAAAGTACTCGTACGTGCCTATCTCAAGTCCGGACGTGTCTAGTGTGTATGTGTCACCTGCATTCATCAGACCAGAGTCAAATGTCTCTCCAAAGTCGGCCTTGCTAGTAACTGTATGTAACTGATCGTCTGCGTTTGTCCACTCTACTACATAACCGGACTCTACTGTGGCAGTATCAGGATCATAGTCTGGTTCTCCCTCGACTGACGAGCCTGCCAGAATTCCGACTGGAAGTACAGATTTAGAAGCATCTACTGTCTCCTCGATTACTACCTCTTCTACCTGTTGTGGTATTATGTACGGATCAGGGCCTGCAAAACCAAATGCAAGCCACATGATGATTCCCGTGGCTCCAGCCATGGCCACTATCGAGCCGATAGGCTTTACTATGTTGGGATGCTTCATTGCCAGATATGCTATGATTATAGCCGGAAACGCTATTCCCATCAGGATTCCTGCAAGTGTAATGGTATAGTTTGACGTATTATATGTGAGGCCGAACACGCCAAATCCCAGGCCAATTGATATTACTACCAAGGTCGTGGCTTTTGCCTTGTTGCTAGTCGAGATGCCCCCGTCTAGTATTCCGACTGCCAGAAATATCAGCCCTACAAACATGGTTAGTCCCGACAGGGCGTGCAAGCCGTCGATAAAAGTTTCGGCAATACCGGCATATGCCAGAACTACTCCTGCCAAGCCAATGGAAGTAAGCCCCATTCCCGGCATCATGAGATCCCAGTTACTCATCTGAATTGGCTGGAAGCGCTGATATACTTATTCCTTTTGAAAAGGCAGACAGTGTTTTTTGCAAGATATAACAAATCGAGTCATCTCTGGAGGACTCGGCCAAGTCCCAGCATATGCCACATCAGCATGCCATTAGCATTTCAGACGCCTGTAAGGATTGTAAAAGTTATAAATACAGCGCACAAAAACACCATGACTTGACCAGTCTTGAGATGGATTCGGCAGGCATTCAGGAAGTACTACGAGTAGTCTTTGATCAGTTTGCAAGAGCAGGCAGACATACATTGAGCAAAAGACAGATCCTCAAAACAGTATACCTCGCAAAGATGGATCTGCCTGATGAGAATCCCCTAAAACAACAACTAGCATATTACTGGTATCTTCACGGTCCGACATCTGACGTGGTTTATTCTGCACTTGGGCAGATGCTTGCATCCAAAACCGTCAGCGTCAGACAAGGCGATTATGATCTCTACACGTTTTCCAAGGATCGCCACAGAAGGATTGCAGATCATGATGACAGCATGTCAGAGATGTCATTGACTATAATCAAGCATGTGCGTTCCTTTACAAACATGAATAGTATGATCCGTGATGTGTATGTGCAACATTCACCATTCCAATTTCATATTTCATACAAGCTTGACTTTAAGGACAGGTTTGAGTCATTTTGCAGGCAGGTGGCAAATCTTGATGATGGGGTACGCATTCACGGCGCAGATATTTTAAAATCATTCCGAGATGCAACACTTGACTTGTCCGAGGACGAAAAATTTTTTGATTTTGAAATACTTTACAATGAATATTCAAGGACGCTACATGTCTTGTTGGATGCAGATCTAGTAGCAGATAAAAGATACAAGAAGAGTTTTGAGCTTGCCGGTAGTCTGTGCGATGAGATCTGGACTGCGTTTGCTCGTAACGCTAGAATTCATGCACATGACCAATATTACGACAAATTTGTATCTAACTGGAAATATGAATGCAGTAAGACAATGGAAAAACTGCAAGAAGATCTTGGGGAGTTTTCAGAGTCAGTATCCGCATTGCACATACCTGCAAAGAGGCTCAGCAAGGAACTCGAGACAATAGTTGATAAAATAGAACGAGAAAAGACACCCATCTCGGAGGCACACCCTGCAGGTGAATACCTTGAAACCATAGACAATCTCTGCAAATGACTGCCTCGTGGAAAATTGACTATGGCAGGGTGCACAAAAAGATATTAAAAATGTCCTCAAATGCAGCGCTGATAAAACAGTATAGAATAATGGTGTCTAGCATTGCAGACATGGATGATGATGGCGATCCAACAAATCTTGGCAGTGAAAAGACTGGCAAATATGTAGGCTGTTATGGAAGACACCTTACAAAGTCAGACAGCCTGATTTATCGTGTTGATTACGAAAGAAAGATTGTACAGTTTGTTGCAATAGGAGATCACAAGGAATTGTACGGGCGCGGCTAGTTTTACTTGCGCATCAGAACCGGCCATTTATGCTCCAAAAGATTGAATGCAAAAGGCAAATACCTGCCCTAGCAAAAAAGATGCAATAGACATCATCATAATCCCATAGACAGGCACCAAAAGGGTCAGAACACCTAGGTAGAAAATGATTCTGTAGCAAAACCTGTATTATGCACCAGAGACAAGACGAAGAGATTAAAAGGCTTTGGCGCGGGGTAGAGTGGATTGGGATTAAGGGAGATATTTGAGATATCAAAGCCGCGCATAGTGGTATTGCTGGTAATTACCGCAGTCGCCTCGATGTATGCCGCAAGCAGGCTGGTAGACGGTGCGGCACAGCTTGACTATATGGCATACATTCACATAATCGTGGCAGGCTCCCTGGCATCTGCGGGCTCGAGCGCCCTCAACCACTATTATGATCGCGACATTGATCCAAAGATGAAGAGAACTAGTTCCAGGCCTATTCCCTCTGGAAGGATGGCAGCCTCGCATGTGTTTGCCTACGGATTGGCAGTGAGCTGCGTCTCTGTCATATACGGGTATCTGTACCTGAATGCAGTGTCTGCGTTTTTTATCGCAGTCGGCATATTTTCATACGTGATAATATACACAGTATGGCTAAAGCGCCTCAACTCTTCAAACATTGTAATAGGCGGCATTGCAGGAAGCGCCGCCGCATGGGCAGGATGGTCTGCGGCTACCGGCAGCATGGATCTGCTGGGGTTTCTAGTCGGGTTTTTGGTGTTTGTATGGACGCCGTCTCACTTTTGGTGCCTTGCAATGAAGATACGCGACGAATACGCGCAGGCCAGTGTCCCCATGCTGCCAGTGGTAATAGGCATGCAAAAAACCTCAAAGTACATACTGGTAAACACTGCAATCCTGCTGCCTTACTCGCTTGCGCTCTCGTTTATACCAGACGGATTAGGGATGGTATATCTAATAATTGCGGCAGCCTCTGGCGCACTGATGCTAGTCTACCACTACAAACTCACAAAGAATCCCACATCAGAGTTTGCGTGGAAGGCATACAAGGTAACTGCGCCCTATCTCACCATAATATTTCTGGCAGTGGCGCTAGATGCGGCATTTTATCTGCCACTTTAGGTCTTTTCAAATCCTGGAAAGCTTGCCTCGTAATCGCGCTCTTGAGCTGCCTTGTTCTGCTCGTCTACTGCGTCTGTCTCTTTTTCCACCACACACACCTCAATGCGGCGCTCGTCTTTTGTAATCCACGAGACTCGTATCAGCCCGAGTATCTCGAGGTCAAGCAGTATCTTGTTGAACCTGTCATCAGGTAGTACGATCCCTACCTTTGTGAGGGCTTTTTGCAGATCGACGTCCGTAATAGCGTTTGCCTCTCTTATCTTGTCGTTTATTGTGTTTCGCAGTGGGATGGTCATTTTTTATCCGTAAAATGTCTTGTCTTCTCTTTTTGGAACGACGTTAGATATACTTTCCCTTATTGTATTATACCACGAATCCACCTCGCTTGTTATTGACGGTTTTATCTGGCCTAGACTGTCTGCAAAGTCCTTGCTAGTAACTACTGCAGAGTTGCGCCTCATGGCATGCACTGCTGCCTCTCTGCACAATGATGCAAGGTCTGCGCCCGTATAGTTTTGCGTAGCCACTGCTATCTCTTGGAGCTTTACGTCCTGGAGTGGCATCTTTTTTGTGAGTATCTTTATGATCTCAAACCGCCCCTTTTCATCAGGCGGTTCCACATACAGAGCTAGATCAAGCCTGCCAGTCCTGAAAAGCGAGCGGTCTAGCACATCAGGCCTGTTAGTAATGCCAATCACTACGACCCGGCCAGAGGCGCTCTCAATCTCAGTTAATAGCTGGCTCAGTATGGTCTCGCTTGCTCCCCCCTCGCCGGACTTGTAGCGCGCAAGCGAGTCTAGCTCGTCAAATATCACCACGCACGGCGAGGATGTCTTTGCCTTTCTAAATATCTCACGGACTGCCTTTTCAGTCTCACCCATCCACTTTGAGAATATCTCAGGACCGCGGACTAGTATCATGTTTGCGCCAGTCTCTGTCGCTAGCGCATGCGCAAGCAGTGTCTTGCCGCATCCGGGCGGACCGTATATGAGTGCGCCACGGGGTGCTCGAATCCCCATCTTTGCAAACTTTTCAGGCTCTTTCATGGCAGCAATCAAGTTATCAGAGAGTGCCTTTTTTGCCTCGTCGAGTCCTCCGACATCCCTCCACCATATCTTTGGCCGCTCCACATAAAACTCCCTCATCGCGGTGGGAACCACCTCGTGCATTGCATCATAAAAGTCAATTATCTTTATCTGCATGGACTGGAGCACTCCGGATGGAATCTTTTCTGTCTCCAAGTCTATTTCTGGCAGGTACCTGTGTATTGACTTCATTGCAGCCTCCCTGCACAGCGACTTTATGTCCGCGCCAGTATACCCGTGTAGCTCTGAGGAGAGTCCCTTTAGATCTACCCCTTCATTTATCGGCATGCCCCTAGTATGTATCTGGAGTATTTCCAGACGCTCATCTTCGTTTGGTACAGATATCTCAAACTCCCGGTCAAATCTACCGGGCCTTCTGAGCGCCGGATCAACGCTTTCAGGCCTGTTTGTAGCTCCCAATACGATGACATTGCCCCTGTCATTTAGGCCATCCATGAGTGCAAGCAGCTGCGCCACTACCCTCTTTTCCACATCACCGTGCACTTCTTCTCTCTTTGGGGCAATGGCATCTATCTCGTCTATGAATATTATGCTCGGCGAGGAGTCCTTTGCCTCTTTGAAGATGTCGCGGATCTTGGCTTCTGTCTCCCCGTAATACTTGTTCATTATCTCAGGGCCGTTAATTAGAAACATGTTTGCCTCTGACTCGCTTGCAAGCACCTTTGCAAGCAGTGTCTTGCCGCATCCGGGCGGGCCATACAGCAGTATGCCACTGTGCGGCTCGATGCCAAGCCTCAGAAATAACTCGGGGTGCTTTAGCGGCAGTTCTACTATCTCCCTCATGGCCTTTACCTCTTTTTGGAGCCCGCCTACCTCCTCGTATGTGACGCGCACCTTTCTGTCTACTGTCTTGTCTGTAGATATTGTCATGGTAGTAGAATGGTCTATCTTGACTACTTCCTTTGGCGATGTCTTTGTTATCTTGAAATCCATCGAGTTGCCTAGTATGGTTACAGATATCTCATCACCTTGGGCCACCGGCATCCCCTTGAGGCGGTCCTTTACAAAGTCGGTAAACTCTTTGTCTATTGTTACAGAGTCATTTACCGGTGCGAGTGTAATGGCCTTTGCCATCTTTGTATGGATTTTTTTTATCCTTACCATGTCATTAAGAGAGGTTCCCGTGTTCTTTCTTGTCTGCCCGTCGATGCGGATTATGTCAGGGAATTTCTCATCCTCATCTATTGGCCATACCACAGAACAGCTTGACTTTGTACCGACTATCTCTATCACATCACCTGGTGTGGCCTTTAGAAAGTCCATTGCCTCAGGTCCCAGACGCGCTCGTTTTTTTCCCACATCGCGCCGCTTTGCCTCACCTATGCGCACCTGCATGAATTCAGTGTCGTGGGTCATTTCATGTCCACGGACATTCTGCTCATGTTGAGCACCTCAAATTCGCTTGTCCCAGGGGCAGACCTTACTGCCTTTTCTAGCAGGTCCATCTGGCCCTCCTTGTCATCTAGAACAAATTCTGCCTTTAGAAACTCTAGTCCGAATGCAAGGGGCTCTTTTGCGTGTCTCCTCATGGAGATACCCTGGGTTAAAGAAGATTTTATCGAGTCTGCAAGCTTGTCTAGATCAGTCTCCGTACCCTCTGGGAGAATTTTTGCAATTAATAGTAATTGTGCCATGCTTATGGCCCCTCAAAGTTGCATGCCTGGCACGCGTAGGTTCGCGCCGCCTCTCTGCAGCTCTGGCACCGCCATATCAATTCCTTGCCGCAGTCAGGGCAGCCAAACTTTACGCACTTGTCGTTGGGCATTATGTGCTTGTGGCAGCAGCTGCACTTTGGCAGGGATATAGTAGACGACATGGTGGGTTTTTTCCAAGGTTTCATTTATACCTTGCCTATAAAAACATCCTCCAAATGTCGAATCATCATTTGCATACAAATCAGCATTTTGGATCCATGAGAATGATCTACACTCTTGGATACATGAACATTTTAACACATCTCAAAAGACATGCCAATCCCCAAATTCATCCTAGTTCTAGCTGGTTTTTGATGTTTTAGATCTATTTCAGATGGGTGTTAATCGTAGATTCAAAGACAGAAAACGGCTGCGCCCCCTGTATCTGGCTTATCTTTTCGTCCGGACCTACCACAAAGAATGCCGGTGTGCCTGTAATCTTTAAGAGATTCCGAGCATCATTATTACTTGCAAGAATACTGTGCGAATATCTGCCAGTCTCCACACATTCAGACCATCTTTGCATATCAAGTTCAATCTCCCGGGCAAATTCCGCCTGGTTTTCTGCTGATGCCCATCCGTTGTTCTCACCTGCCCAGTTCTCATATAATATATCATGATACTCCCAGAATAATCCCTGCTCATTTGCGCAGTGCGCCCCGTGTGATGCAGTTACAGAGTCCGGGCCGATTATGTTAAAATCCTTGAATATCATCCTGACCTGACCGGTATTGATGTATTTTTCTATCAGAGCATCCTCGGTATTGTGAAAGAATCTGTTGCATGCCTGGCATTGATAGTCTCCAAACTCCACCAGCGTCACCGGTGCATCAGGATCCCCCAGAAACGGGGAGCCGTTTGCAAGAAACGTCTCAGTCGTGACCGTATCAGATGGTTGCGCCGGCAGAGCCTGCTCTATGGATAGTTCCGGCTCGTATCCCACCACACCAAGTCCAAAAAATACGGCGATCAGAACCAGCGACGCCATCGCGGCTCCAATTCCAAGCGAGGGCCCGTGTATCAATATGTAGAGGGTGATTTTAATACATTTAGTTGTTATGCCCTGACTGCCAACCTTGGACGGAATTTTCCTGCCGGACTAATCTAAATAAATGGGGCACAGATACGACATGCATGAAGCGCGTCTTTGTCAACGGGTATGGCTCCATTGGCAGCAGAATCTCGTCGTTTCTCAGAGACGATCCAGAGATTACACTAGTGGGCGTAGGCAAATACTCGCCAGACGAGCGAATCAACTCTATCAAGTCAAAAGGACTAGACGTCTATGTCCCAGAGGGGCGCCTAGATGAGTTTGCAGAGTATGACATTGCAGGAAGTATAGAGTCTGCCCTTGACTCGTGTGATCTGGTAATTGATGCCTCACCGGGCAGATGCGGTTATAAAAACAAAAAAAGTCTCTACGAGCCAAGAAACATCAAGGCCATATACCAGGGAGGCGAGAGTGTCACAGGTTCAGAGGCAGTCTCTGAGATTTTATTTAACTCTGGCTCAAACTATGACAGCGTAATTGGAAAAAAACACGTCATGCAGGGCAGCTGCAATGTTACTGGCATGGGCAGGATTCTAGAACCAATGCGAGTAGCATTTGGAGACAGGCTAATTCGCTTTGATGTGACACTTGTGCGCAGATGGGCAGACATTGAGCAGACAGACAAACAAGTTATAGACACCATAGAGATGACAGAAAATCCGCACCATGGCGATGATGTAAAGACATACCTTGGAGAAGACACGCCGCTTTATGTACGCGCAGTAAAGGTTCCCACAAGACAGATGCATCTGCACATACTTGATGCAAGATTCTCACAGCAGGCCCCAAGACCCTCGGAGATTCACGCCCTTTATGCAAATAATCCCGGGGTGGCAGTACTGTGGACTGCCAAGGGGACACAAGATGTAAGAGAGTTTGCAAGAACCATGGGATTTCATTTTACTGACACCAACATGATACACATACATGCAAACATGACTGCATCCATTGGCGATACAGTCCAGATGATGTACTCTGATGATCAGACTGGAATCGTAATACCTGAGAACCACATGCTGATGCAGGCCATGCTCTTTGAGAGACAGTACAGAGATGCGCGCGCCCACACAGAGTCAGTCTTTGGCATGGATGCAAAAAAGCAGAAACTCGAGAAATTCTTTGCGAAATCCTAACTGCGTATCCGCTCTATCCTCACTCTACGAGGTATGTTCTTTGAGACTTTTTCGACTATTATTCTCAAATCGTTTATCTCAATCTTGTCACCTTCCTGTGGTATGTCCTGCAGCTGCTCGTGAAGCAGGCCACTAAGGGAGGCATAGTCGTCACCATCTGGAATCCGAGTTCCAAATATCTCATTTATCACATCAATCTCAATGTCTCCGTCTGTAATGATGGTGTTCTTGCCGGCCCATCGATACCCGCTGCTTCTTGCCATGTCCGTCTCGTCTTCAATCTCGCCTACAATCTCCTCTAATAGATCCTCTAGTGTGACAAGCCCTTCTACTCCGCCGTGCTCGTCTACCACCATTGCCATGTGCGTCTTTCTGCCCTTCATCTCTTTTAACAGCGAGCTGATCATCTTTTCTTGTGAGGCAAAGACTGGCTTTCTTGCAATTTGCTCCAGTGTCACCATTTTGTTGTCGTGTTCAAGCTCCTTGAGAACATCTCTTGCATGAATGAATCCCACTATATCATCGCGTGTCTCCCCAAAGATTGGAATTCTCGAGTGGCCGCTCTGGTTTATCTGCGGCAAGGCCTCAAAGAGCAACATCTTTGAATTTAGTGTAAACATTTTTGTTCTTGGAGTCATGACTGAGCGGATTACTGTATCATCAAACTTTAGCGCCCCGTGTACTAGCTCTCTTTCCTCTTTTTCAATAGCATTCTCTGCCAATCCCTGGTCTATCACCCCCTTTATCTCCTCCTCTGTAATTGGAGGAGGCGTGTGTCTGCTGCCTGTCATCTTTACGACTCCTCTTGTAAGTACCTCAAAGAGCTTTACCACCGGATACAGGACATAGCTAAACGCTAGTAGCACTGGCGCATACCGGAGGGCAATCTTTGTAGAGTTTGCATTACAGTACGTCTTTGGTGTGATCTCTCCGAACACCAGTATGAGAAACGTCATTATCCCTACTGCTATGCCAAGCCCATCACTTCCAAACAGCCTGATTGCCACGCTTGTCGCAAGCGCCGAGGCCCCGACATTTACAAGGTTGTTTCCAAGGTTGACACTTGACATCATCCAGCTTGGATTGCTCTTTAGCTTGTCGAGCGCCTTTGAGCCCTTGCGCCCGTCATTGAGCATTTGTGCTACCTTTGATCTTCTCACGTTGACTAGCGCCACCTCGAGGCCGCTAAAAAATCCCGACAGGCCTATCAGCACTGCAAGAATGAGAATCTCAACCCAAAAGTCTACCATAACATCCCCCTAGAAACACTCCAAGAACAACAATGTCGTATATTCATTTAGTCTTTTGACACCATCTTTTGGCTGTATTGGTTGAGTCGCTCCTGAATTTAACCTTTAATGATCCCCCTAGGCTCAAAACAGCCAGATAGGTCACGCCCTAGGCGGTCTGGCAAACCGGTTCTTGGGATCCGAGTGATAGTCGACTGGCAGCATGGCGTCTTTTTGTCTCCCGGTAAGTATTCCCACTACTGTGTCGTCTTTTTTGATTATCCCTTTATTTACCAGTTTTTTGATTCCTGCTATGGATGCGCCTGATGCCATCTCGCAGTCAAATCCGTTGAGGCCTGCAATTGACATGCCATCTAGCATCTCCGAGTCAGATACGGTAGTGGCGACCCCGTCTGTGAACTCGAGTGCGCGCAGACCCTTGAGGATGTTTGCAGGTCTGCCAATCTGTATCGCCGTAGCACCAGTCTTTGGACGAATCCCATCCTTCTCAAGACCAGCGTAATACCTTTGAATTAGATCCTCGTTTGGATGACCCTTGTTCCAGCGCAGAGACTCGCCTTCAAACTCTCCGTTGTACAGATCAGACATTGTGCCTGCCCCCTCTGCATTAATGACTGCTATTCTTGGTATCTTTTTTATCCAGCCCCACCGGTGCAGCTCCATTAGCGCCTTGCCGCAGCTCGAAATGTTTCCTAGCGCGCCTCCAGGATATACGAGCCAGTCAGGCGCGTCCCATCCCAGATATTCTAGCGCCCTAAATGGTATGGTCTTTTGTCCCTCTATGCGAAACGGGTTGACAGAGTTTACCGTATACCCTTGATGGTTTTGCGCCTCGTCAAGTGACTGTCTTAGCGCATCATCAAAATTTCCGTCAACTTGGACTATCTGAGCTCCAAACTGATATGCCTGGCTTAGCTTTCCGGGGGCAATCTGGCCTGCCGGGATATACACATCACAGTCCATCCCCTCGTTTGCAGCAAACATGCCTGCAGATGCAGACGTATTTCCAGTAGACGCGCAGATGATCTTTTTTACTCCAACCATCTTTGCATGTGTAACTGCAGTAGCCATTCCGTTATCCTTGAAAGAACCGCTTGGGTTGTACCCTTCTGGCTGGAGCCACAGCGAATCACCTGACACGCCTGCAAACTCTGCTACCTTTGACATGTGGTACGGCTTTGACTGCCTGCCTTCTGCGCCATCAAGTGAGACTAGATATTTTGAGCACTGTGCGTCATCTGTCATGTCTATCTGGCAAAAGTTGAGCAGTTCCCTGAACCGCCAGACCCCGCTCTCATTGAAGATGCTGTCTTGCGGGTTTCTGCGCTCATAAAAGACATCCTTGAGATCCGTGCTTGGGGAATCACTATATGCGACATCTAGCAGGTGGCCTCTTTCACAGTATACGTCTGTGCGCCCTATCTCATACTCGAGGCCGCAGCTTGGGCTTATGCATTTTAGATACGAGCCTCTCTGCATTGCTATTTGAGGAGTCGCTGATAATTTAAAGCAAATGTGCCAGTACATTGCTAAAATTTAGATTAGATTGCAGACAAGACATGCCATGACGAGTCGTAGCGAACACCTGAGGGGCCTCCTAGTCCAGATGCTAGAGTCTCATGATATTTTGCGTGATCCCGGAAACAGCGAGGATTTAGAGATTGTCAAAAGAGAGCTGGTAAGAATTAACGGCTTTATGAAGGTGCTACTCAAAAAAGGGGGGGAGATACAGTCCTCTGAGTTCAGGTCGGCTCGGGCAAAGTTTGAGCGGTACCTTGGAAACTATTACTTTGAGCAGGAGATTGATACAATGTCGACCCTGTACTCTGGCGATGTCGGACGCATCAGGAGCATGAGACTAAAGATACTAGAGGCCCTCAACGAACACAAGATGATCGACGATGCAAGAAGACTGGTAGACACACTATGAGCGAGAAAAGATGCATCCTGTGCGGGTGCAGGGATCACAGACTGCTTGGGTGTTACAGACATGCCGGTAAGAGATGCAGCTGTTACAAGTGAGTTACTTTCGCTTTGGTCCTGACCGCTCGTGAAAGTTCAGGCAGCAAGTGCACTCTTTTTGAAAGCATTCTGATGAATAGTGATGACCGCATATTCCACACTCGCAGCTCTCAGACATGATTGTATTCTGGCTTGTTTTGGAATATAATATGTGCAGTGGTTTTTTTAAAGTTTATAGTCAAAACGCAGGCTTTTTGGAAGATTTTTTCTTGGTAGAGACGTTCTTTTCGCCTAGCTCTTTTTCTAGGGCCTCTGCCTTGCGATCGACTGCCTTTATTATCTCTTGAATCAGTCCGTCAAGATCGCTGTCTTCTGCTTGTGGCTCGACGGTGCCTGCAATCTCGTTTATCGTGTTTGATATCTCTGCGCTCACATCCTCAAAGCTCTCCGGATCCTCATAGGCGGCATTGTACAGGTTTTTGAGGTTGTTTACATGGCCTATTATCTGATCTGTCAGCATTACCCTGTAATCAGTCCCGTTCACTGCGAATTCTTTCGAGCTCATGGCACATCTCGGATTCTTTTGCTTATAATGTTTTTCAGGTTTACCTGTTTGGATACTTGCAGGCGTGAATCAGAACACGATATAGTCTAGTGCAGACGCGTCACTGATGAGCCTCGTATGCTTGGAACCCACCACGTATCCGTTCTTGATGTCATTTGCAGGAATCCACCGATTAGTTGACGTATAGTGCCTCTTTTCTGCCAGCTCGCGCTCTATTGCCTCAATGTCAAACTCTGCCTCCTCTACCTGCTGTGTCTCTAGGTGCTTTATGGTGATGAGAATCTTTGTCACCTTTACACGATCGCCGAATTTCCATTTTGACGGGGGAGCCTCATCAGAGACCTCTACCACCTTTATCTTTAACTGCTTTTTTCCAAAGGCATCATGGCTTACAAGCATCCGCTCGTCTGTAAACTCTTCATAGCTAGTCCTCGATCCGGTGACATCAGATGCCGCATCTAGTAGCGACTCTGACTTTATCTCGTCTTCTTGAGGCAATAGATCTAGTTTGCATCTAGCACTTAAAAATGATCTGCGGATTTTTGGCTGTGCCTTGTCTTAAATGGCATTGCACGCTCTTTGAGGTACATCTCTGTCCGGATTTTGCCTGTTCGGGAGTACAGCCTGCCGTCATATGTGCAGACACAGTCGGCAGCATTAAGATCTAAATCCCATGCCTTGTAGTATTCACGCAGCTGCCTGCTCTCGTATCTTCCGGAATCCACCCTCTTCTTTGAGAGGAACTTGAATGCCAGTAATACGTCTCTTTTTTTATACCTGCCAAACGTCTTTACCCAGACCATGCACCGTTGAATTTGCTCTGCAGGAACGTAAAGAGCCGTCCCGGAACCCGACTTTGCCTCTATGGCAAATATGGTGTTTTTAGTAGTGCTTACTGCCAGCACATCAGGCAGTCCCGTGCTAGGAGACCCTAGTCGAAACGCGCTCCATCCATCTATACCATTAAACCGCTTTACCAGGGTATCCTCCCAGTGGTAGCCCCTCTGTCGGCGCAGTCTGGCACCTTTTCTTCCTCCATTACGCACTGTGGACTTGGGCCCGGAACGAGCTGTCTTTTTTGCCTTCATTTGGAATACAATGTACACCTCTGGTTATAGAACCATGGTAATTATACAATAACCCAGCAGAGTCAGGCTGTCAGTGCGTTTATCAAGAACAAAGCCTGCAATGATTCATGTTTGAAGAGATTGCAAAGAACCTCTGTGATTTAAAGAACAAGTTTGCCAAAAACTATACAGGCAGCGCCCACATACAAGAGATAATACCGTCATCGCCGGTACGGGGATTTCCAGATCCAAAACACCTAGAGATGCTGCACAGATTTGCAGGGAAAAACCCGCTGTACTCTGGCTCGTTTGAACAGGATATAGCCGGGATCAGCTGTGTGGTGTACGAGGGAGACATTGGGCAGTACTGGCTTGACAGCACAAAGCACGGTTCTAGCTGCCAGCCGTTTTATCCGACATGGATTACCTCTGCGCATGTGCTTGGCTGCATGGCAAAAAATCTCGGATACAAGGAGATAATAGATGTCGGCTCTGGGGATGGAAGAATTGCATACTGCGGGGCGGTGGCAGGACTGGTACCACACAGCATTGAGATTGACGGGAATCTGGTAGGGCTGCAAAAAGAGATATCTGATGCAACCGGCATAAAACTTGGGACATGGTGTGGTGATGCGCTAGAGGCAGACTATTCACAGATGAACCTAGAACACCCCGTCTTTTTTATCGGAGGACTTGCCCAGATGGGCGGAGATATTTTGGCATCTGGAATAATTGAAAAGATGTGCAAGATGACAGTGACTGCAGGGGTGGTTTTTGCCGGGACACTCTCAAAGAGGAGCCTGTCGGGGAATCTAGAGTATGGGGGATGGGGGCCGCTAGTCAAAAAGTACGACCTCGAGGTGACTGATACTATCACACTGCCAACAGTCTGGACATTTGATCAAGAGATAGATACTCCGTACATTCATGCGAGGCTAAAGCACTAGGACTATTCCACCTCAAAGTAATAATCCCCGTCTCTGATACCACATCTGCAGACTCTGACTTTTTGTCCCACCTTTGGCGAATGCTTGATTCCTGCCATTATTCTTGCCGCTCCAAATTCCACCATGCAAAAGTATTCGTTCTCTTTTTTTGAAAACTCGATTACAGTTCCAGTGTGATTCCCGTCTTGCAGCCGCACTCTGCCAAGGCAGTGGCTGCAGCGCGGCGCCGGGGGCCATACTGTTTTTTTGCAAGAGATGCACTCTGGAATGCAAAATCTGCCCCCTGCAAGCTCTGATTCAAACGTCATCTCTCAAGCACCAGCACCGTCGAGGATGTGCCTGCAGCAGACATGTTGTGCACTAGTCCGATTCTGGCCCCATCTACCTGTCTCTTTGCCGCTTTTGCGCGCAGCTGCTGTGTAATCTCTACTGCCTGTGCAATCCCGGTGGCTCCAAGTGGATGCCCTGAACCAATCAGCCCACCGCGCGGGTTTATCATGCGGCTTTCAGTGTCGTATAGATGTTTTACCATGTCTGCCCCGCACCCAGAACCGCACAGTCCTATGGATTCGAGCGCCATCGGCTCGCATACAGAAAACGCATCATGTATCTCTGCAACATCTATCTCCTTTGGGGTATGGCCTGCCATGTGCAGCGCCGCATCTGCTGCAATTCGGGTGGATTCAAGCGAGCTAAGCGACTCGTTCTTTGTAAATCCGGCAGATGTGGTCTTTTGTCCAATTCCTGTAATCCATACTGGCTCTTTGCAGAGTCCTCTGGCAGCGTCTTCGGATGCAAGTAATATTGATGCAGAGCCGGTACACGATCTGGAACAATCCAGCAGCCTAATGTCGTCTGTGATTTTTTTTGATTCCATCACATCTTGTATCGAGCATGCCTTTTTGGAGATGGCATTTGGATTATCCCTTGCATGTCTGTGGTTTTTTACCGGCACCATTGCAAGCTGCTCATCAGATACTGAAAACCTGCGCTTGTAGGATTTTGCAAGCATGGATGCCCAGAATACGGGATGCATAAAGCTGCCCCGGGAGCGATCCCATTTGAGCACCTGCCCGGGACTGTCGTACCTTTCTGCGCCTGATACTAGCACCACGTCTGCAAGGCCAGAGGCAATGTACGAGTATCCGGAGACCATGGCATTTGTGCCAGAGTTGCACAGGTTCTCCACCGTGTGGGCAGTATCTGGTCTGAGTCCTGCAGTCTCTGAGAGGATTGGGGCCAAATATTTAGAGTTGCTGTTTGTAGATACTAGCACGGCATCCACAGAGTCCCGGTCTACCTGGCTGCTCTTAAAAAGATCTGCCGCAGATTCGAGCAGTGCAGATTCAATGCTTTGATCGTTTCTAGTAAACGGGATAATGCCGCATGCCGCTATTGCCACCCTGGTCATGGTTCACACACACAGGCGCGCCTAGTTTTCATTGTTTTGATTCCTGCCTCGGATCAAAGGTTTTTGTGAACAGTCCAAAAGAGTCAGATACGTCCCCTACAGGGTTGAACTGGAGTATGGGCAGATCGATTCCCGCATCTGTAAATCGACCCAGCTGCCTCTTGCACTCATCAGGGGTGCCTGCTATGCACAGGGAATGCAGCATCAAGTCCGGCACCATCTCGTGGCATGATCGGAGGCCGGATCGTTCATACTCTTCTAGTATGGCAGCAGTCTCGCGCCCAAATCCATTTGCCGCAAGAAACTCCCTGTAGACATTGCCCACAGAGACGTAAAATGCCAGGGTCTTTTTAGCTCTAGTAATGGCCTTTTGCGAGTCGTCTGCAACGCTGGTAATTATCTGGCACGAGACGTCTATTTTTTTAGGGTGCATCTTTATTGTTTTTTTTATCTCATCGAGCGGACGCAGATAAAAAATGACCCCGTCGCCTAACTCCCATGCAAGGTTAGTCATTGCAGAGTTGACTGCCGCCAGATATATCGGGATTGCTCTCTGGGGGCGTGTCAGTAGCGCAAAGTCCTCGAGATGAAAAATCTCCCCGGCATAGTCAATTTTATCCCCAGATAATGCAAGACGGATTATCTCGATATATTCTCGCATCCTGCGCAGAGGCCTTTGAAACTTTGATCCGTGAAATGACTCGACTATGGGGAGGCTGCTGGTCCCAAGGCCCAGTACCATCCTGCCGCCAGAAAGCGCGTCAATGGTGGCTGCCCCCATTGCAATGGTTGCAGGACTGCGCGAGTAAATGTTGATTATAGACGAGCCAATTCTGGGCCTTGTAGCCTCTTTGGAGACTGCCGCCAGCATTGCAAAATTTTCCATTCCCCACGTCTCGGGTATCCATATAGTGTCAGTCAGGTCTGGGAGCTTTTTTGAGCATTCGAGGATCTGCTCTACTGAGAGGAGTGAGCCTAGGCTGTACGATATACGCATGGGTGTGCTGGGTGTGGCTGATATTTAGCATATCTGTTTTAGCAAGTGGTTAATTTTCATTGAGATGAGTGCAGTTATCGCAGGCATGAAATGCGTGTGTATGAGTAAGAGTCTGAATAGAGACAGGTTTTGGGACAATGCCACAAAATATGCCCTCTCCGGGGGAGACGCTCCGTTTGTAGAAGAGGTAGCATACGTAATGGTTACGCTGCACAGAACCGGGGCATGAATCAAAAGTTCATCTTGCCTATTTGAGCAGAGCACTCCTCTATATCCTTAAACGAGTCCATCGAGTGCCATCTGGCTCCGTTGAATTTCACTATTGCAAGCTTGCCGCTTTTTGCATACTTTGGGAAGAATGTTCTTTCAATATCTCCTTTGGCAGGAAGATCCCGGATCGCGCTTTTTTGTAAATGGTAGATTCCCGCATTCATCCACATGTCCGGGATCTCTTTTTTCTCGCCGAATCTAGTTATCATGTTATTATTTACATCAAGAACACCAAACTGTGTCCGTAACGGGACTGCGGCAACAGAGTTTGGAGTCTTGAGCATTTTTTTAATGTTAATGTCTGTTATTACATCCCCGTTAATAACGATAAACGAGTCATCTTTGATTGTCCTTGCGGCCTTTTTTATCGCACCGGCAGTTCCAAGGGGAGTCTTTTCAACTGACAGCGTTACATTAATTCTTGCATTTCTGGCAAGATAGTCCTCTAGCTGCTCTGTCTTGTAACTGGTACAAATGACTGCCTGCATTATGCCGTGCTTTTTGAGATATCTTAGCTGCCATTCTATAATAGGGATGTTTCGTATGGGGACAAGCGGCTTTGGGACATAGTCAGTGATTGGTCTTAACCGCTTTCCGCGCCCACCTGCAAGAATTATCGCCTTCAACCTGACTAGGGTTGTTTTTGGGGTATATGAAAATTCTCGTATTCTTGCAGATTCAAGTTTGCCATCACCATCTCATATATTTTCAGATAATAGTTTGGGCCGAAACTTCATCAATGCAGGCCACATGGTTGCATTTGTGTACTAGTTTCAATCAACCCATGTTGTTTGTGATATGTGTTACAAAGACATTGATTCTGCCAGATTCTACAAGATTCCATGTCTATGAATAGGATTGCAGAAAAAGCTTATTTTTAACAACGATACAAAACAGACAATCTGTATCGTAGGCAGGGATTTCTTGATTTGGGTGATAATTCTCCAAATTGATAATTATTTTTGCAAGAATATGCATGCAGATTCTACAGTCACAGTCATGGTGCGGTAAAATTGATGTTAGATGGGGCAGTTCATAATCAAAAACTTGACGGATTCCAGGTACGCCAAATTACTAGTCAGGCAGTATATGATAAACGTATATTATACAATCTTCTAAAAGTGTATATTTACTCATAAAACTAGAAAAATGCTTAAATTCTAGAATTAATATCCTAAGATATGAATAAAGAGATTGACGTAGACATAACCCCGGACAAGACCCTGATTAAAAAGGTGGGGCTCGTAGGGTATAGCACATCAGAGGCCCTAGCCGAGATGGTGGACAACTCTATTGATGCTAGGTGGAATGATAAAAAAGAAGAGATTGTAATAGACTTGGATTTTGTGAAAAAACGGATCATAGTACGTGATAACGGATGCGGGATGGACAAAAGTGATCTTAAAAACGCAATGACTGTTGCCAGTGGAACAAAATCCAGCGGCTCACTAGGTCAGTTTGGAATTGGATTGAAGAGCTCGTGTTCATCACTAGGAAAATGGTTTGAGATAAGAACCTCAAAGATTGACTCTGATAAAGAATATGTGGCAACATATGACGAGGACAAATGGCTGTCTGATGATTCGTTAAACTGGACTAATTTTAAAATTATTGAAAAGACACTAGATGATGCAAGCAACTGGAATGGAACAACGGTAACAATAAATCATCTCAAAGTCGCCTTGTATCCAAACCAGGTCACAGTGCTCAAGAAAAATTTCAGCCAACGCTATGGTCCATATTTGGCAGAAGAGATGGTGTCAATACAGATTAATGCAGGATTTTGCAGACCTGTCCACAATGAAGTCATAAATAGAAGCAGGCAGAACATAGACATTGACATATCAACAGGACTCAAACTAAAAGGACATGTGGAGCTATTAAAGACGCGTTCCATAAGAGGGCAGTACGGGATAGATCTGTATAGACATAACAGGTTGATCAAACCACACATTAAATTTGGATTTTCTGCACATCCTGAAAATGCAAGAATAATTGGCAAGTTGAATCTAGATCACGTTCCTGTGAATTTCCAAAAAAATGATTTTGTAGTGGAAAGTGCGGAATACAAACAGGCTCTGAGTAAATTTAAGAATTCCAACACATTGAAAGAAATTCTACGTCGGGCAAGAATGAATGGTGCAGATACGCCATCTGTAAAATCTGTTTTTGACTTTTTTCTGACAAATTCTTCTCCACTTTATCTAAAAAGTAGTATGCGTGAAAAACTTGGCCAAGAAATACTCAAAAATACAGAGCCATTTGAGGTAAAAATAGGAAAAGAAATCGTAAAGGTAGTCATCAAATCCGGTAAAATAGGCCCCCTGTACCACATTCTCAAAAACGGGTCAAAAAAAACAGTCGTAATCAACCAGAGCAGCTCCTCATTTAGATTTGTAAAAAATCCGCTGTTTTTGATCGGAATGATAGCAGCAGAGATAAGAGCCTCGTCATTGGGCCATATCTCTGAGGATTTCATGCAGTCAAGAAATGAATTCATGGAAAAATCCCTGATCGAGGCGTCAAAAAAAGATGAAAAAAATGTAAAAACAAGAAACAGAGAGATCCCCATACCGGACATTCCAGGATATCAACTAGAAGAGGAGATTGTTGAACTCCACGACTATCTCAAGGAAAACTTTGCAAAAAAATTCCAGTTTACTGCCATGTCTACACTTGTTCCATATCTGCACAACCTTCGAGGAAAGATTGTGTATACGATGC
>RHFD01000090.1 GCA_003724325.1 Nitrosopumilus sp. D6
TACAACTCTTCCGCATGAGGCGCGGCAAGCTAGTAACGCTTGCAGATACTACAAAACTCACATCAGACCTGCACTCCAAACTATCTGTAGAAGAGCACGTATTCTACAAGACAATCAGGGAGAACAGCCTCGAATTTGAGAGGCAGATACGGGGGGATACCGATGAGTAATGTCAGCACGTTTACAGACTCTGCACTAGCAGACAAGATACAGGACTTTCTCAACCGGTTCAAGGATAGAGAGGGACGCCACAAATATGTAGATGCCATTGATGCAATGGTTCCAAAGAGGGCAAAGTATGTAATAATTGACTATAACGATCTGATATTTGAGCCGTCCATAGAGGCAGTATTCACAGAGGATCCAGACCGCGTACTAGATGCGTTTTCGCGCGCCATAAAAGAGGTCTTGCAGCTGAGATTCCCCGACTATGCAGAAGAGATCAAAGACGAGATACGCGCAAGGCTGGTAAGCTATCCCCTGCAGCGCAGTCTCCGGCAGATAACTGCAGATACTATTGGAAGAATTACCAGCGTGTCAGGAATGGTGGTGCGTGCATCAGAGGTAAAGCCGCTTGCAAAGGAACTAGTGTATGTGTGCCCTGATGGCCACCCCACAAAGATAATCCAGATAAAAAAGATGGAGGTAAAAGAGCCGCTGGTATGCGACCATGCCGACTGCAAGCACCGCGACTTTGAGCTAAAGCCTGATGCAAGCAAGTTCATTGACTTTCAGATACTCCGCCTGCAAGAGCTCCCAGAAGACCTTCCACCAGGCCAGCTGCCCCACTACATCGATGTGACAATCAGGCAGGATTTGGTAGATAACGGCAGGCCCGGGGATAGAATCGTGCTGACTGGCATTGTAAGAATAGAGCAGGAATCAGTCGCAGGCGTGCCACGAGGTCAGAGCGGCCTGTATAGGCTCCGTATCGAGGGGAACAATATTGAATTTCTGGGAGGCAGGGGCACAAAGACCTCGCGCAAGATAGAGAGAGAAGAGATTTCACCAGAAGAGGAGAGTATGATCCAGACACTGGGACAGAGCAATGACATTTACCAGAGATTGATAGACTCGTTTGCCCCGCATATACAGGGCCAGTCACTAATCAAGGAGGCCATCTTGCTGTTAATTGTTGGCTCGAAACAAAAACAGCTGGGAGACGGCAGCAAGATACGCGGGGATATCAATGTATTTTTGGTAGGTGATCCCGGCACGGCAAAAAGTGAAATGCTAAAGTTTTGTGCGCGCATTGCACCAAGAGGATTATATACTTCGGGCAGGGGCTCGACTGCAGCAGGACTGACTGCTGCCGTGGTAAAAGACAAGACTGGAATCATGATGCTAGAGGCGGGTGCAGTAGTGCTGGGTGACCAGGGGCTAGTCAGCATTGATGAATTTGACAAGATGAAGGCCGAAGATAGAAGCGCACTACACGAGGTCATGGAGCAACAGTCTGCAAGCATTGCAAAGGGTGGTATTGTTGCCACACTTAATGCCAGGACATCCATACTTGCCGCTGCAAACCCCATGTATGGCAAGTACGATCCGTTCAAAAATATTACTGAAAATGTAAACCTGCCGATTCCACTGCTGACTCGGTTTGACTTGATATTTGTAGTACGTGACATTCCCACTAGGGAAAAGGACGAAAAGATTGCAAGGCACATTATAAGTCTGCACGCACCACAGGCAACAGACAGGCGCTCTGTAATTGATGCAGATGTATTAACCAAGTACCTTGCATATGCAAAGCGCGGCGATCCCGCACTCACAAAAGAGGCAGAGAAAAAGATACTAGACTATTACCTACAAATGAGAAACGTCGAGTCCGAAGAGATGATTACAGTGACTCCCAGACAGCTAGAGGGAATAATCAGACTATCCACTGCGCGAGCCAGACTGCTACTAAAAAATACAGTCGAAGAAGAAGATGCCGAGCGGGCCATATTTCTGATTCAGAGCATGCTCCAGGATGCCGGAGTCGATGTCAACACGGGCAAAGTCGACCTAGGCGTGCTTCAGGGCAAGCCTCGCAGCGAGGTATCAAAGATGCAGCTGTTCATGGACGTATTACGGCAGCTAGAAACTGACAACAAGTCGCCAGTGGCAGAAAAGGCCCTTGTAGAAGAGCTGATAAAGACTGAAAAATTCACCGAGGAAGAGGCACACAAATACATACAAAGGATGATCAAAGAGTCAACCATTTATGAATCCCGGCCCAGCCACTATAACAGGGTATGAAGATAGAAAAACTGGCCATCTCTGATCCGGCAAAAAAATTCCTCAAATCAGAAGGGTATGAAAAGCTCTATCCGCCGCAGGCAGACAGCGTAAAGGCAGGAGTGCTAAAGGGGACCAGCATATTGGTATCTGCCCCGACTGCAAGCGGCAAGACACTCATTGCAATGCTTGCCATGATGGGATATTTTTCAAGGAAAAAGGGCAGGGTGGTATATCTGAGTCCGCTGCGGGCGCTCGCATCAGAAAAATATACAGAGTTTAAGAAACTTGAAAAAATACTAGACATCAGGGTGGGCGTAACTACCGGCGAGTCTGAAGCAGGTAAAAAGCTAGACTCGTGCAATGTAATAATACTGACAAACGAGAGGATGGACTCGCTGATACGGCGCGGATCCGAGTGGATTGATAAAATTGGACTAGTCATTGCCGACGAGGTACATTTGATAGGCGAGGAGAACCGCGGCCCCACACTAGAGATGGTCCTCACGCAGCTAAAACTGTTGGAACCAAGCCCGCAGATAGTGGGGCTGAGCGCCACCATTACAAATTCAGACGAGCTTGCAGAATGGCTCGGATGCAAGCTGGTAGAAAACGACTGGAGACCGGTAAATCTTACAGAGGGGGTGTGCACACATGGCGAGGTAGTAATGAATGACGGCACAGAGTTTGAGATAGAGCGCACATCCTGCGGGACTGCAATAGATCTGGGAATACAGTGTGTCGCAGACGGGGGACAGTCACTCGTGTTTGCAAGCACGCGGCCCAGCTCAAAATCACTTGCCACAAAGGCCATGGCGGGAATCTCAAACACGCTCTCAAAGCAGGAAATCTTACACCTCTCAAAGGTATCAAAAAAAATTCTGGCAGAAAACGAGCACACTGACATTATAAAGACACTAGCCGCGCTAATCCCAAAGGGAGTGGCATTTCATCATGCGGGACTAAACCAGAACTGCCGCACAATAATAGAGACAGAGTTCCGGCGCGGCAGCATTAAACTACTCACATCAACTCCCACACTTGCAGCAGGAGTAAACCTGCCTGCAAGACGCGTCGTAATATCAAGCGTACTCCGGTATGACTTTAGATATGGAAGAAACATGCCAATTAGCGTGCTGGAGTACAAGCAGTTTTGCGGCAGGGCAGGCAGGCCGCAGTATGATAAATACGGCGAGGCTATAATAGTAGATGAAAAGGGGCATGACGAGCTCTACGAGCACTATGTAGAAGGCGAGCCTGAACCAATAGAATCCCACATTACAAGCGAGAAATCCCTGCGAATCCACGCGCTCAGCGTCATATCATCAAACCCTGGGATTCAGCAAAAAGATCTGCTCGAGTTTTTCCTGCAGACATTTGGCGGATACCAGGAATCAAAGTCAGAGATAAAATACAATCTAGAAGATGCAACAGAGTTTCTTTTAGATGAGCAATTAATAATTACAATGTCTGCTAAAAAAAGATACTCTGCCACACCGTTTGGAAAAAAGACCTCAATGCTATACCTTGACCCGCTCACTGCAGTAAGATTCCGCAACGCCTTACAGGATGCATCACCGGACAACCACACACTTGGATACCTACATCTGATATCAGAGTCCGAAGAGTTTTACCCAAGGTTTTCGCTGCGCCTCAAAGACAGCGAGGCGGCAAACAAACTACTAGATGATCACACCAATGAGATGTTGCGCCCCATATCAATTGACGAGTGCTCGCGAAGCCTGCTTGGACTGTACGCCTGGATATCAGAGTATACTGACTTGCAGCTCTCAGAGAGGCTGGGAATCGAGTCCGGTGACATGCACCGGATGCGCGAGACTGGCGACTGGCTTGCATACTGTCTGCATGCCATATCCCTCGAGATAAAGAGGGCAGACCTGCTAGGCGAGCTTGACACGCTTAGAACCCGCATTAAAAACGGCATTAAAAAAGAGCTCCTCGAGCTAGTCAGGGTGAGGGGAATTGGCAGGGCCAGATCAAGGCGCCTCTACAGGCACGGCATTAAAAACCTGGCAGACCTTGAAAAAATAACCATACCAAGGCTTGCAGAAATAGATAAAATCGGCCCCACCCTTGCATCAAGCATAAAGGCAGAGATGAAAAAGGTGAAGAGATGACAGAACTGCTCCACGTGATAGTATCTTGCGCCACGGCATTTATCGTAGTGTTTGCAGCAACGCCGCAGCTAGTGCGGTTTTTAGAGTCTCGCGGCATGACAGTCCCTGACGGCCACAAGCGGCAGAA
>RHFD01000025.1 GCA_003724325.1 Nitrosopumilus sp. D6
CATCCCGGATCGTCTAGTGTGGTGATCCGGGATTATACCATCCCGGATCGTCTAGTGTGGTGATCCGGGATTATACCATCCCGGATCGTCTAGTGTGGTGATCCGGGATTATGCCATCCCGGATCGTCTAGTGTGTGATTCGTATGAAAGTCTTATTAGATATGGAACCGCAGTATTTCCGAGTCAAAGCAATTGATTCAATCTCATGCTTGGCTCCCCCTCTTATTCAGAGGGGTCCAATAACCATATCATAAATTGCATGCTAGACAAAAGCCCGCAAGAGGATTAAGGAACATACCAAGACTATCGTCAGATACGTATGTATTCAACAGCACTTTAACGCAAGGAGCCACCGGGTTAACAGCTCTTGAATTACCTTGTTTCCACTTACCTCCCATGTCAGGGAATCGGCGGGGCCGAGCTCGAGCACCTTTTCAAAACATTTGATGGCATCAGCTATGCCATTCATGTTAAAGTGTGCAATGCCTTTTTTCAGCCAGAGGTCTGGATTTTCCGGATCTGCCCCTATCTTTACCTCATAACGTCTGATCTCCTCTGTCAGGTACTCGTCGAGGGCGTGTGTCTCAGATTCACTCATGCAGATATCTGGCAGAATATAGAGATACACCTGTTAGAGGTGAACCGTTTACGTCAGAGGATTGCCACCACAGGAGGCATGAAGATGTTTGGTATACTGATGACGTGTATCCCGACGTGGAGAAAAAGGGGGATGAATGTGATGGATCAACTGCTTGAGGTGCCAGAGGCGGCCTGACCCCTTACTCTACTGCACCCGTATGTTAGGCACAAGTGAGAAATAGTGATCGGATTCGTATATCGCATCATGGTAAGAGATTGTATGCATTAAAAAAACTATGGAAAATGACTCTGGTAAAAATACTGAATTTTACTTTACAATATTTGCAAGATTTCTAGTTAAAATAACACTCTCTGGAACATCACTTGGTATCTTTAATAGATTCAGTCATATTCCCATGTGACTGTTGTCTTTGGAACAAGTTTTAAAATGCATGCCTCGTCTTCACTCAAAAGTTTGATTGCTGCTTTATATTTTTCACCTGTAAAGTACTTTGCAAAAATTTCTTCCCCCAATTTTTTTACCTCTGTACCTTTTATTATCTCTGCAATACATTCTCCTGCCACGCCGACTACTGGAGATTTTTCACTTGCATCTATACAGTAAGAGGCATTTGGGTTTCTTACTAGATTTTTAATCTTTTTTGTTGTTGTAGAAGTTCCCACATAGAAATTCTTGTCTTTGTAAATATACCATACGGGTGTTATGTGTGGAAAGCCATTCTGAGATATTGTACCAAGTCTCATTATCTTTTGTGTGGTAAGAAAATCTTTTTCCATGTGTGGTGAGTGATTTCTTGTAATATAAACCAAAATTCCAAAGACTTTCGCAAATCTAGGCGATATGAATAAAAAAAGTTTCTCATATTTTATACTGTTGCCAGATTGGATATTTTTACTGTTATTAAGACGCGCGAGTGTTTTTATGAATTTATAATGACTGAAAACTGACCCAAATCATCCGGATCTAGCATTAACAGTAAAATATCTGAACAGATGACAGCGTAATTTTCACAAAGTCTTATTAGACATGAAGTGTATAGTATTATTGAGTCAAGCAGTGTTTGGTACGGGGAATTTGACTTATCCTCTGATTCAGAGGGTCCCCGCAACTTTATCTGATTTTTACTAGTGCTAAGCTTTTGGTGTTTTCACAAATTTATCAGATCTAACACTGATTATAATCCACTACAAGACACCCAAAACATCTGACCTCTTACTGTGATTCTTGTAAAACACTTATAATTATGCACCCTGTTTAAAATCCATGAGACAGCGAAACGTACTCTTCATTGGAATAGCAGCAGCCGTTGCCTCGATAGCAATAGGCGGTCACATGGCGTATGGATTCTTCTGCTTTATTCCGCCTGGCTTTATCATCAACTGTTAGAAAAATTATGCAGGATTGATGGACTAGACAGGGAACTTTTTCTAGTTGAAAGTCAGAGATCAAAAACTGCAGAGAATGCTGGTTTGGAGCAAGACAGATGCCTTGACTATTCGTATATCTCACGATAGCGTTTTGTGCGGTGATCCGGGATCAAGTTTGAACCGGGATTATACCATCCCGGATCATTACACCTGAAATCTACAAATACACAACACGTTAAAGACGGCAGCACCACACGTCATTTTATGACCACACTTGAGATTTCCCACAGCAAGAGACTCCTCATAATCCCGGACATACACAACAAGACAACAAGGGCAGAAGAGATGATAATGATGGTAGAGCCAGACCACACCATATTCCTTGGCGACTATTTTGACAGCTTTGGAGACAGCTATATGGAGGCAGACGACACTGCAAGATGGCTCAAGAAATCACTAGAGAAACCTGACAGGACGCACCTGGTAGGAAACCACGACCTGAGCTACATGACGCCAAACCCGTATCTGAAATGCTCAGGGTATGACGGAGCAAAGTACAAGACAATAGCAGAACACTGCATTGACTGGAAAAAACTCGTCTTATACTGCCAGATAAATGACGACTGGCTGTGCACCCACGCCGGACTCTCAAAAAGATTCTGCGACTCATTTGATGGTAACATACACGATATACTCGAGTCATCTGCGCGCGATCTATCCACCATACATGACAGCGACGCTCCCCATCCATTCTTCCAGGTCGGCAAGCTCCGGGGCGGCACAAAGTCAGTAGGCGGCATACTGTGGTGTGACTATGACGAGTTTGAAGACATTCCCGGAATCAGGCAGATATTTGGGCATACAAACTCTGGTGATATACGCCACGTGACAAACAAAGACTCGGAACACTATTGCATAGATACTGGCATGCGCCACTATGCCCTGTATCATGATGGAGAGCTGCGGGTCTTAAAGACCCGCAGCCTGACAACCAAACCTTGCTGAGGGCGTGAATACCCGACCCTCAATTCGGCTTGGTGAGAGGGTCATGTCCCCCATTTTAGCACTTATTGTACTAGATTTTGTTCCTTTACAATCCTGACGCAATATTCTACGCCATGACTGACGTGCCCAAATCTCTTTTGGGCTACCATTGACTTGATCCACTTGTGGGATTCCATGTCCATTGAAATGGTAACTTTTGTTTTCATAGCATACTGTTGCATACTACCCTACTTAATCAATGTACTATAATACCATACAAAGTATCACCAGCTAGGACAAGAGGGCATGCCATCCCCCCTGTGTGCATCTGAGATTCTGCTATGCCAAGTTTTCTAATATCAGGCACGCATCTTTGGAATAAAACCCGGGCAATATCTAAAAGAACCCGGGAGGAAGTGATGATACCTGTACGGCCAGAAACGCGGCGCTAACTGCCAGTACGATTATTGCAGGTACAAACGACAGTACAATGCTGATGATCAGGTGCTTTTTTGCAGCCTTTTTGTTCTTTTCATGCCACAGCAGGTAGCAGATCAATCCAGACACAATCCCGATGAATATGTGTCCAAGATACCAAAGACTGCTAGGCCTTGGAGTTTGATTATTGTCTTCTACTGCCAACTCACAACCACCCTACGGGCCTCCGCCCCCAAGCATGGCCTGTAGTGTGCAGTCGGCAACAAGAGCAATTACTTTGGAGGTCTGCTCGTTTGTCAGTCCTGCCAGGTCGCCATCTGCAAGGCTCATAGCCCTTCCACAGTCCTTGTTGGCAATTATTGCATCAACATCTGGCGCAGACGAGAGTGCTGCAGCAGCTACTGCCACTGCGACAATTGCAATGCCTATCACCATGTATGTCGGTTTCATGTAATACGTGCCAAGTACTATACATATAGGCAGTATGCCACTATATGGTACATGGTATGACAAACAATGATACTATCACACTATAATACTAGCGCCTTTTTCTTCGCTGCCCCGGCTTGTTCTGTCCGGGGTACCTTCCTAGTGCAAACCTCTTTTTAAAATTGCCCTTGTTTCTCACGCTGGAACTCGTACCGACAATCTTTCTGCCCTCCACCTTTGGGGTCTGGCCGCGTACCTTGCCTGCCTTTGTAATGGAACCGTGAGTCGCCATGATTCGATATAATATGCAATGAATTTATGTATTTCTACCAGTACCTTGCCTTTACTGTTTCTATGACCTTTTCGTGCTCTGGGCTCTTTCTCCGGGCATACCTCTCCATGGCCCCAAGCGGCACGCCTCCAAGCGATCTTGCAATTGCGTTGAAAAAGTATCTTCGTGGTCCCCTGGCACCGGTCCTAGTCATAAACTTTTGAATCCCGTACTTGAAGTTGTGCTGCCACGTCTTGTATAATACCCCTAGCTGCGCAGGCGTCATCTCGTTTCCAATGTTAAAAAAGCTCGACTTTTCTAGCAGTCCTATTGGCACAAAGGTGAGTGCAGTGGCAGTAAACATTGAATCTGGCTGCTCGCGCTCTAGCTCGTTTATGAGGCGTATCGTATCCCACGAGTCCTCTGGAGTCTCGTCATTATCAAGTCCCATTATCATTGTAAATGCCGGAATCCAATAGTTCTCATTCATTGACTTGACGCCTTCTTTTACCACCCAGTGCCACTCTTCTGGGGCATATGGCGCAAGCTTTCTGTCTGCGTATTTGTCAATTAGTCTCAGGCTGCCTGTCTCAAAGCCTGCCTGCACGCCGATCATATTATCAGGGCCTGCGCGCATTATTTTAGAGAGGCTTGGCAATAGTTTTTCGTCTGCAATTGCGCCTGCAAGCGTGCCGTGTGTGGGGTTTGTGTGCTCTACACCTGTAGACATTATGGCAGTGAATAGCTCTTCGAGCGCCTCGCGGTTTGGCTCCATGCCCTTTGCCGTGCGCGGATTCATCCCATACACGAATATATCATCACTGTGCACCCATGCGGACTTTGTGTGCCCCTTTTTCATGTTTATCTCGATCTCTCTTTTGACTTTTTCAGGCGGATAGTACCGTAGTGAGCGCAGTGTCACATCGCAGAACTTGCAGCCTCTTCCGCATCCGCGCATCACCTCTATCATGCCGTGCATGCTCGGCTCTACAATGTCAGGTATCTCTTCAATGTCAGGCCTGTCCCAAAAGTTGACAAACCTGCCGTGTATCTTTTTGCCGTCTCTCTCAAACTCTTTAATGTTTACTTTGAAATCCTTTTGCTTGCGGAACGGATCCATATTCTCAAAGTCGCCGTTGATAAGATAGTTAAAGAATCTGCCTGCATGCCCGTCTATCTCTGGCGCAATCCCGCCCAGCTCGCCTTCTAGTATGGCGTATATTCCAAACTCGGCAATCTTTTCGGGGTCATAGTTGTACTGCCATGTACCTGATGCCCCCGATATCACCTTTGCCTTGCTGCCAGTCCTCGCCTTTGCCGCCTTTATCCTGTGGTGCAGCTCTGTATTGTATAGCTCGTCATAAGAGATCTGCTTGCGCCCGTACGTAAAGGTCATGGTGACAGGACCCATCCCGAGCGGATCCATCTCGTATGTCCCGATTACCTCTGTGCCAGGCCCGATAAACTCTTCAATGTGATCTGGATGCGCCACTACCACCTCGCTTCTTGCAAAGCCGTCGCGTAATAGCCCTGCTTCTAGCTTGCGCAGGCCGTAGGGGGCATAGTTTGCCACCCCGTTAGTATGCGGAATATAATTGCAGATAAAGTCAAAGAGCACCTTTGGAGTCACCTGCCTGCCTAGTATCTTGTACCAAAAGCTGCTCTTACTCCTGTGGGGATCTATTGCAGGGGCGCACCCAAAAAAGGTCGCAAGTGAGAGACCCCGGTACGGCGACATTAGCGTTCTGTCTGCCGTAAGGACTATCTTTGGTAGAGTCATGTCATTTAGAAATAATTTTTTGATTTGCTTTAAACCTTGCTAGTATTCTCTGAGGACTCCAGCCTTGTCCCTGTATGTGCGGCCAAACTCTGCATTTGAGGCAAGATGATCCCCGTCAAATACCGTGCCGTCCCTGCATACGAGATCCTCGCCTGAACAACAGCTTCCGCAGATGCCCACCCCGCACTTCATCATCCTCTCAAGGCTAGCCTGGACAAACACGCCCCGGGATCGCGCCGACTCTACTACCTTGTACATCATCAACTCTGGCCCACACACATACACGGCATCAAAGTTTTCTGCATCTAGCAGCCGGTCTGCAGTGTCAGTAACCATGCCATGCTCCCCGTAACTGCCATCATCAGTAGATACCACTACTGTACCCTCATCTAGCAGCCTTTTTGCAAGGGATTCAAAGAACACCTCGTCTTTGGTCTTTGCCCCAATTAACAGCGTAATGTGTCCCCTTGCAAATGTGATTAATCGCATCATCGGTACGAGTCCCGTGCCGCCCCCCACCAGCAATAGCCTGCCAGACCTCACATCAAAAGAGTTGCCATACGGACCCCTCACGCCTATAACATCACCGGGGTTAAGATTGTAGAGTCCCGTAGATGCCGGGCCGTGTCTGCGTACTGTAAATGCAGCTCTGCCTTTTTTTTCTGATACCATTACACTCATTGGAAGCTCGCTAATCCCGGGAACCCACACCATTGCAAACTGTCCCGGAAGCACGCTTGACAGCCCGCTTTGAAACGTGAGCGTGCGGACAGTCGGGGTCTCCTCTATTACATCCTCTATCATTACCATTGTGTGGCGCCTAGGATCTTGCAATACCTGTCATCTCCTGCACCTCTGAATAGTTGTGCTGTTTCATGTATGATTTAATGCCGGCATTTATCTCGGAGAATACATTGGGCTTTTCGCCTAGCGCACTTCCCACCTGCACTGCAGACGCGCCGGCAAGCAGCATCTCTACTGCATCCTCCCATGTCGAGATGCCGCCGCATCCAATTACTGGCACGTCATACCTTGATGTGATCTCATACACACACCTGACTGCGACTGGCTTTATCGGGGTGCCTGATAATCCGCCAAACCTATTACTTAGTATCGGGCGCCCCGTGTGTATGTCAATTGCCATTGCGCGCACTGTATTAATTGCAGTAATTGCATCGGCGCCAGCATCCACTGCGGCGCCCACCGTATCAAGATAGTTTACCGTGCCGAGTCCCACCTTTGCAATTACGGGCGCGCCCGTCTTTTTTACAGCAGATACAATATCGCGCACAAGACCCAGGTCATCGCCTACCTCTAGGCCCACCTTTGCAACATGGGGACACGACAAGTTTAGCTCGTACCCCAGTATGTTACATTTGGAGAACTGCTCTGTCATGTGGGTGAAATCCCCAGGATCAGAGCCTACCAGACTCACAATAACTGGCACATCAGAGTTGCTACCAATCATGGCTGCAAAGTTTTCTGCACCGGGGTTTGAGAGTCCCACTGCGTTTATCCAGCCGCCCCCGCCCACTCCGACTATTGTGGGGTTGGCATAGCCCTCCCACGGCTCGCGGCTCAGCGACTTTGAGACTAGTGCTGCAGCACCGGAGCGATACAGTCTGCCAAACACCTCTAGTGAGATGCCCAAAATTCCTGATGCCAGCATTGCCGGGCCATCAAGGCTCATCTTGCCAATCGAGACTGCAAGGCTTGGCTCCACGAGTATGGGTGTGCGGGATTTTAAATATAACAGTAGCCATCAAGCACCGTTTTTAAAGGTGCTACAAAAGAGTCCATTCATGCATTATGTGGTACTTACAGAGCTTGGAATTATAGTACTAGACGGCCAGAGTACTAGCAGGGCATTTGCATTTAAAGACGCCGTGTCTGAATACATGGCAGTAAAGGAGAGACGCGCAGATACAAGCGAGCTTGTAGAGTATCTGTCATCAAAAGAGGCTGCCGCAAGCGACAAGTCCCTGCAGATTCTGCTAGAGAAAAAATACGTCGAGTGCAGGATGATGA
Organism: Nitrosopumilus sp. D6; assembly: GCA_003724325.1. Classification (GTDB taxonomy): domain Archaea; phylum Thermoproteota; class Nitrososphaeria; order Nitrososphaerales; family Nitrosopumilaceae; genus Nitrosopumilus. The sequence continues at coordinate 7,899 of RHFD01000025.1, forward strand.
GTCCTGACGAGCTAGATACAGTGCGCGCATCAAGGCAGCAGATGCTAGTTGATGCCGGATTTGCAAGCGATCAGCGCGACGCGCTCGAAAAGCTGCGCTCATTTGCGCTCGGACTATCATCTTTAAAAATAGGCGAGGTCTCGCAGAGTCCGGACTTGCACATCATCCAGGCAGTAGGGGCGCTAGATGAGACTGACAAGGTCGCAAACATAATGGGGGCGCGCATGCGCGAATGGTACGGCCTGCACTTTCCCGAGCTTGACAATGTAATTGATACTATAACAGGATATGCAAAAGTAGTGCTTGCAGGCAGGCGCGACTTGCTTACGGCAGACATATTTGAAGAGGCAGGGCTTGGGGCAAAGTCAGAGATGCTGCTATTACTTGCATCAAAGAGCAGGGGCGGCGAGATTACAGATATCAACCTTTGTACGGTCCAGTCCATGGCAAGGCAGGTACTAGAGGCTCACAAGCTGCGTGCAGAGCTAGAAGAGAACATTGCAGCAGGAATTGAAAAAATGGCGCCAAACCTTGTGGCCATACTCGGGCCGTCAGTAGCCGCCAAGATGCTTGGCAGGGCAGGCAGCCTTGTAAAGCTTGCCTCGTTTCCTGCAAGCACCATACAGGTAATCGGGGCAGAAAGGGCCCTGTTTCGCGCAGTAAAGACGGGATCTGACCCGCCAAAGCACGGACTATTATTCCAGCACACACTGGTGCATTCTGCCCCGAGGTGGCAGCGCGGCAAGATAGCCAGGGCCATTGCAGCAAAGGCCGCAGTAGCCGCGCGCGTAGATGTGTACGGTGAGGGGCTCAACACTACGCTGCTTGAAAAGCTCAACGTGCGTGTCGGCGAGATCTCTACAAGGTATGAAAATCCGCCAGACAGGGAGCCTGTCAGAAGGGATGCTGCAAAAAAGCGGCGCCAAAAAAAGAAGAGACGCTTTGCCCGACGCTAGTCAGTTTGTGTGGGTGAGATCAGGCGGGCGCAAGATGCCTGCCACAGAGAACATGGTTCCCGGAAACCGCGTCTACAAGGAGAGGCTGGTGCTTCAAGGGGGGACCGAATACAGGACGTGGGATCCGTTCCGCAGCAAGCTATCAGCGGCAATAATGAACGGGCTTGGAGAGATATCAATATCCAACATGGACAGGGTGCTATACCTTGGCGCATCTACTGGCACCACGCTAAGCCACATATCAGATATTGTCGGGCCAGGCGGGGCAGTCTTTGGGGTGGATCACTCTAGCAGGGTCGCAAGGGATTTTATGGACAGGGTGGTAGCATACAGAAGCAATGTGATCCCCGTAATGCAGGATGCCCGGAGACCTGATGAGTACTTTGCAGTATCTGGCAGGATGGATGCCGTGTATGCTGATATTTCACAGCCAGACCAGACGCAGATTGCCATTAAAAACTGTAAAATGTTCCTCAAAAAAGGGGGCGCATTTTTCTTGGTGGTAAAGGTTCGCAGTATCAACGCGCAAAAATCCGTAAAAAAAGTCGTTGCAGAGGAGGCAGACAGGCTTTCAGACTTTGAGATACTGCACACAATAGATTTGATGCCCTACCACAAAGAGCACGCCATGATAATAGCTAGCCTGTTATCCTGAGTATAGGGCGCCAGCTCTTGCGCACAAAGCTTGGCATGGAGCCATGTATGGAATAGTATGACTTTACAAATCTGACACTGGTGGGATCCGCAGGATACCCGCTGCCAAGGTTGTGGTTTTTTGCGAGTCTTTTTATCGACTCGTCACGTGTAACTTTTGCTAGTATCGAGGCAGCAGACACTACTATGAACCTCGAGTCGGCGTGATGGTATGACCGTATGGTATTTCCTGACATTTGCGAGATCTTTTTGCCAAATCTTTGCGGGTTGACGTCACACGAGTCCACATACGAGACATCAGAGTCAAGCTTGGAGGAGACTAGCGCCATGTATTTTGCCTCTAAATCATTGAGGCCGTGCTGCCTCACACTAGCATCAATGGAGCGGGGATGTATCTTTGCAATGTAGTGATTGTCTGCCAGGGAGATTATTTTACAGTAGAGTCGCTCCCGGGATGCAGGGGTAAGCTGCTTGGAGTCGCGCACGCCAATAGATGTGAGTGCCTTGAGTTTTCGTCTCTGTATGGAGATGCCGGCTATTACCAGCGGCCCCATCATCGAGCCGCGCCCGGCATCATCTATTCCGCAGACGCTCACAAGACATCTCTCCGGCATAGACGTTTAAACCGTGCCGTGGATTGTAGTATAGTTGGAGTGCCAGGAGATAGTCGAGGGAGCAACAAGATTACTTGTACCTGCGGGATCCCTTCAGGGAGAGGCTCCGCCTAGGAATCCTGCGTTTTTTAATCCGAGGGCTAGAATTACTAGGGACTATTCCATGCTGGCATACTCGGCGCTACTTGAGAGTATTGAAGGCCCCGGAACACTGCTAGATGTAATGGCAGGAATTGGCGCAAGAGGGCTGCGGGCTGCAAACGAGGCGGGCGCAGACAGTGTAATATTAAATGATATCAACGGGGCTGCAATCGAGATTGCAAAGGAATCAGCGGCGCTCAACTCACTGTATAATGTAGAATACTCGCAAGATGATGCGTGCAGGTTTCTTGCCGCCCATTCTGGGCGCGGCAGGCAGGCAGCGATAGTTGATCTCGACCCGTTTGGATCCCCTGCGGCATACATTGACTGCGCGATAAGATCGGTAATGTACGGCGGAATGCTTGCAGTGGCAGCTACAGATCTGCAGGTTTTAAACGGGCTGTGGAATGACACGTGCCGAAAAAAGTACGGCGGCGTGCCAATACGCGTCTGCTATGGGAACGAGGTGGCAATCAGGCTGGTACTTGGGTGCATCTGGTCTGTGTGCGCGCGTCTGGGAGTCGGCATGAGTCCGCTGTTTGTACAAAGCGACATGCATTATTACAGGGTTTATGTGCGCATTGAAAAAAAGACGGGTTCTGGGGGACTGGGACACATCATACACTGCGACGGGTGTGGTCAGAGAGAGGCAGGTATTGCAGAGTCGTGCAGACTGTGCGGGTCGGCAGTCAGGGTGGCAGGGCCGCTTTGGATAGGAGAACTCTTTGATTCAGAGTTTGTAAAAAAAATGATATCAATGGTTCCCTCATATATGGTGGAGAGCTCGTGCAAAAAGACGCTTGAAAAGTGCCTTGCAGAGGCGCAGATGCCTGCCACATACTATACCATAGATGAGACTGCTTCGCGTGCAAAGACGGGCCCGCCAAAGCTTGTAAATGCCATACAAATGTTGCGCGAGTCAGGGCATGCGGCAAGCGTCACATCCTTTGAGAGCACGGGATTCAGAACAGACGCAGATGCGCTCCAGATAGCAGGGGCGCTCTATCAGATGAACCCGAGGCAGACATAGTACATCTCGCTGCTCTGCTTTCTGCTTGCCTTTGGTTTTGTGAGATTGATTCTAGAGAACTTTTTTGAGACATAGTCGCGAAACTCCATTGAGAACTCGCCATCAAAGACCTTGAATACGGCGTTTCCCTTGTGGGAGAGTACGGCATCCATTATCTTGGTGCAGTCATAGTTAAGGGATATTTGCCTGGCATGATCGACAGACCAGTTGCCGCTTACCTGCGGGGAGAGGTCACAGATTACGGCATCAGCCTTGCGGCCAAAATGCTCCAGTATCTCGTCTGCGACTCCCGTATCAGATACATCAGACTGGATCATGTGTGCTCCCGGGATCTCATCTACATATGACAAATCCACTCCAATCACCTTGCCCTGGTTTCCTGCCATCCTGACTGCCATCTGTGTCCATCCTCCCGGGGCGCATCCCAAATCCACCACATTGAATCCGGGTCCGATTATACGGTACGACTGGTTTAGTTCCTTGAGCTTGAATGCAGAGCGGCTCCTAAAGCCCTGCTCGTGTGCAAGCCTTCGATAGAAATCCTTTCTTGCGTCAGCTAGCTTCATTTTACCCGCTTTGTCCCTGCAATGACCCAGTCCTCGATTAGCTGGCACGTCCTCGGGCTTATCTCGCCGTCAAGGCTGCACTTTTGCTCGACGGGGCAGACAAGGCATGGCGCATTCTCAATTGACTGGGTGCTAATGGGTGTCTTTTTGAGGATGAGTTTGTACGTCCAGCGGTTCTTCTCTAGGAGCTTTTCGCGCACAATGGTGCCGTTTCTTTCAAGCTTTAGCGCAAGGCGCGAGCCGTCACGATTTGTTATCTTGAGGCGCTTCCACAGATTTCCCTGCAACATGCCCCCGGACTCGTGGCTTGCAAGTATGTCGCAGACCTTGTTTGTAAGCCGGTCCATGTCGACTTTTTCTATCTGAAAGTTTTCAATCTCTGCATCTGAGAGCTCTTCTTCGAGCTGCTCCTCAAGCGTCCTTTCGGCCTCTTTTTTTGCGGCTGCAAGCTCTGCCTTTGTCGGCTTTTTTACCGGCTTTGGTGGCACTTTTTTCTCAGGTTTTTTTATAATCTTTTTAGGCTTTGTAGTTTGTTTTGCTGGTTTTTTTGTAGTTTGTTTAGTCTTTTCAGGCTTTTTTGTAGTCACCTTTGTTGGTTTATCGGGAGTCTGCTTTGTTGGTTTTTTTGTAGTTTGTTTAGTCTTTTCAGGCTTTTTTGTAGTCACCTTTGTTGGTTTATCGGGGGTCTGCTTTGCTGGTTTTTTTGTAGTTTGTTTTGTTTGTTTTTCAGTAGCCTGCTTTGTTGGTTTTTTTGTAGTTTGCTTTGTCTTTTCAGGCTTTGTAGTTTGTTTTTCAGGAGCCTGCTTTGCTGGTTTTTTTGTAGTTTGCTTAGTCTTTTCAGGCTTTTTTGTAGTCACCTTTGTTGGTTTATCGGGGGTCGGTTTTTTTAGAGTCTTTTCAGGCTCTGCCTTTTTTGCTGGTTTTGTCTCTTTTGTAGTCTTTGTATTTTCTACAGCATGTCCGGCTTTGGGTTTTGGCACATGCTTTTTGCGCCTAGCCTTTTCCTTTTTCTCCTCGGAATCTAGAATCTTCTTTTGCTGTTTTAGATCCTTTATCTCGGCCTTTAGCTTTGCCCTTTCTTCTGCTATGGATTCCTTTTTTGTCATCATATCACTCCGTCTGAGATCAACCTTTGGATTATCCATGCCTATTTAACAGTAAATGTCCCGCCAGCAGAGAGGTTTGGGATGTTGCTGTTTACTAGATCCACCTCTAGATTGTAAGTGCCCGAGGTACCTACCTGCTCGGAGAACTCGGGATCTATCTCGAGTTGGCCGTCGTCATCGGCACACACAGACCTGTAGGATTTTTGATTTCTCTTTTCATCCGGATCGACTATTGAAATGTAAAGATCACCGCACTTAAACCCGGGATCATCAACTAGCACCTGAATCTCTACTTTCTCAGAGGCATCGTATTCCTCCAAGAGACCCTCTATCACAAGCTGGGACTCAGTCTGAGCTGCTCTGGCAGGTTCCGGGGCAGGCTGGATTGAGATGCCATCCTGGTTATACGCAAGACCATACATGACTGCACCTCCAAATACAAGCGATGCTATCGCAGGTAGTATGAATATGATAAAGGCGTTTTTTGTTACCATTTTGTCTAGAGGTTAAAGGATCCCCTTTAATCTGTTTGGCAAGAACTGCAAAAATCGCAATATAATAGACGTGCTATTGAAGTATGTTGGCAGCTAGACTGGATCTGAAAAGAAAAATTATGAATATTAGGCAGTTCAAAAGGCCACACATAGGTCATGATCAGCTGGAGATCAGAGCAGTCATGTTTGGCTTTAGAAACGAGTCATGGTATGTAGACAAACCCCTAGATGTCATGAGGGATCTAGAAGAAGCATATCCAGAGCAGCTCCCATGAATAGTTGGAAAGACTCTGACTTGCCACACGTGTTTTGATGATCGTACTCTGGCATGGATTATATTTTTTGAATGAGATTATAGTTATTTCAGGTAGTCATTCTAGGAGATGATCACACTCTTGCACTAGTCTTTGTCAGATCTGTTAGAAATAGGCAAGCCCGAGGCTGCAATGATCAGTAAATGTCAGGTACATTGACCCCTAGCGCCATCTGCAAGCAGCTAACCTAGGGGATAAGTTGCCTGACATCCAGTATAGTGTGGTACCGGTATAAAAATCAGCACAATTGAGATTCCATATGGAGGCAATGCCATACACAGGATCATACCAGGATAGAATCAGGCAAGTACTAAATTGCAGACTTTATTGACTCGTGACTGGCATGAACCAGCCTCAGCGTAGAGTTGATGTTGGCCCGCAGGTGCGCAAGGTTGTCTGACTCTGAGCAGATGACAATCACATCATCGAGCTTTATGCTTGTCTTTACCGGGTTTTCAGGATAGAATTTGTTGTCTGTATCAAGCGAGTCAAAGACTGCCCTTGTCTTGTCGCCGGCAGACACTGTAACTGTAACACTAAACCTTGACGTCATAGGCAGTTCCTGCCACCTTGTAGCTGCACTTTTTGCACGACCATATCCCTACTGCATCACGGCTAAACGTGCCAGAGCCGCACTCGGGGCACGTCCTCTTTTCTTTTAGCTGTAGATGTATCTTTGTGTACTGTTTTCGTATCTTGATTCCATAACGCGCCCCCAGACCCTTGAGCGACTTTTTTGCCTTTGCCATCTCACGGACCCGCCTGTAGTGCCTTTAGCATTTCACGCACCTTTGCGCCCACCTTTACTGAGAGCTCGCCGCACCGGTCAATCTCTTCTAATGTAAAGCCATCAGAGCCGCCCTTTTGCAGGGCGCAAATGTTTCCATCAGAGTCCGTGGTAATTGTAATCCTTGCATCAAGTATGTCCCATTCGTCGCCGTCAGGATCCACTATAATGTGGCTGCCAATCCTTCCCATCGTGACTGACACTGGTATTGTCAGTACAGGCATATTGGCAAGTGCGTCTTCTGTCAGGACTGGCGCCTCTTCAACCCAGTTCCACTTTGGCACCTTTGCAGTTAATAGCGCCGCAGTAGCTGCATACGAGCACGCATCAAAGAGGTTTCCATCATTATCTACTACTACATTGTCTGCAAATATTCCCACTACTGACTTGTTTTTTTCAATCACCATCTCTGAGAGATCCAGCATGTGACTCTCCCGGATTCCGCGGTCTACCACCCTTGCAAGCTCTATTACCGGCGGTCCCGGGGGGCCTGTCTCTACTGTGGGATGCGATAGTGGTAATAGTTCTGCAGTACACATGAACATGCCCTTGTCTCCCATGTCTGGAAACGGCCTGTCAGGCTGAATCTTTACTCCGCAGATCACCTCTGTATCTCCAATTCTCACCCTTGCAGAGCCGTTTGCCTTTGGTATTGCGTTTGGCTCTATTGAGACTTTGCGCGCCTCTTCAGGTGTGCGCCCGTCTACGCGCTTGCCCTGCTCTAGCAGCTCTAGTATCTGCGCCCTCTTTAGATCATCAATTACTGTGCGGACAGTCAAGAGCTGCCTCCAAAGTACTTTTCAGCAAGGGCCTTTTTCTGCAGTTCATACACTATCTTGCACCCTTCAATTCCGACCCTGACGCATTTTTTGTACTCTTCTGGTGTCAAGACCCCGTCTAGCTGGAGCAGTGTAATCTTTTCTAGTCCCGGCATGTATCCTATTGGCATGTCTGCCTGGCCTGCCTGGTCTTCCTCGTTGTTTACATCTAAAATTATAGTATCAGCTACCTTGCCTGCGGCGCATGCGGCAACCATGTCCCTCATTGGAATCCCAGCATCTGCAAGCGCAACTGATGCGGCTGCAAGGGCTGCGCATCTCGTGCCACCGTCTGCCTGGAGTACCTCAATAAATACATCTACTGCCGTCCTTGGAAACCGTTTTAGCAGTACTGCCGGCTCTAGCGCCTCTTTGATCACCTTTGATATCTCAATCTCCCTGCGGGATGGCGCCGGTCTTTTTCTCTCACCTACTGAAAACGGTTCCATGTGGTATCTGACGCGCAAGATTCCCGTGTCCGTGTTTGACATGTGCTTTGGATGCACGTCCCTTGGTCCAAATACACCGACTAGTATCTTGTTGTCGCCAAACTCAATGTATGCAGAGCCATCAGCATTCTTGAGGCCGCCTGCCTTTATCATTATCTTTCTTGGCTCGTCTACCTTTCTGCCGTCACAGCGGATCCCGTTCTCGTCTAGCAGGACCATTGTCGCGTCTCTTCCGCCCATTATGATTCATTCCTCGATTCTAGCATTTTTTTTACCTCTTCGGTCAGATTTGCAACGTGTGCCTTTTGATCGACCATTATGACGGCTTCTTTGGCCTTTAATAATCCCTCGGTAGACTCGCACGATACTACTACCCAGCCGTTCTGGCCTATAGTGACTGCCGCATCGGTGGCATTTTCTATCATCTGAATCATGCTGCCTTTTTTGCCTATCAGGCGTGGAATGGTGCCAGGTGATATCTTGACTAGTATTCCGTTGTCTATCTTGCCTAGATCCCTGTCCCCAATAGTAACTAGTGGATCGCGTGTGCGATCAAAGTTGGCAATACGGACTGCAACCATGTCTCCCTGCTTTAGCTTTGATGTAAGCTCGTCGGCATGTGCTGAAAAGTCGCGCCCAAAGACATCTTGCGCAGGCAGAAATCCCACATAGCACGAGTTTATGTCAAGCTCCCACGAGAGTGACGTGTGTGAGAGTATCTTGCCCACTACGAGGTCGTCTATCTTTGGAATATACTTGCCTGCAAACGGTATGACCCGAACAGTGTCGTCATAAATCTCAGATACCCCAACTACGGTGGATATGATATTTTTGTCTTCAAGTATTACGTTTTGCTCTGGCCGGAACGGGCCACTAGTTATCACGTCACCGGGAATCACATTTTTTCTGCGTTCCATCAGGAAACTACCTCTACAGTCGCAGAACCTTTTGTTATCGAACCTAGCCGGTCTATCACGTTTGGCCTTGCGGCAGCAGGTATTTCAAGTATTGCTTTTAGGGAGCCATTATTTTGCCACTCTTCGCTTTTGAGCGAGCCGACTGATTTTAATACAGAGTACGACTTGGACGCAAACTGTGCCGGCACCACTATCTCCAGCTGCAGATTCTCTGACTTTAGGGCTATGATGGAGCGGAGCTTTTCTACAATGTCTCCTACCTGCTCCTCTACTCCCTTTTGCGGCTCGACTGAGACCCTGGCATCCTTCATCGCCTGCTCTATGCGCAGCGGCGGGTGCGGCAGGTGTGTCTTTGGATCCACGTACGTCTTTGCGATAAATTCGACTATTCTCTTTTTCTTGTCGTCGATCATCTTGCGCCTCTGATCCGTGGTGAGATTCAGATCGCCTTTTTCCATTATTATTTTTGCAATCTCTGTCTGATCGTCTGTCTTGAATGCCTTTAGCAGTTTTTCGGCAGGAGGCTTTGTGCCCTTGTTAGAGTCAGAGTAAATGTCCTCAGAGATAAGCACTGCTGAGATCTCTTTTTTTCTTCCCAGCTTGTAGTCGAGGGCTGGATCCGGCTTTACTAGGAGCTCGAATTTTTCGCCCTCAAAAGAGTACCGCACTACAGTCGAGTCTGCCATCAGCTGCTAGTATGGAGGCTCTGTATTTATACGGTATGAGGTCCGGCCGTGTGGCGCGCTAGTCTGCCGTCACTCTGAGATACATAAAATGCGGCAGGCACATTCAGAGAACCAGCCTATTATAGTCCACACATCCAATGTCAAGGCCGAATCCAGCTAGATTTTTATGTGGATTTTTGGGATTTTTTTTAATTGTCATCGCTTGAAGTAATCAGTAAAGATAGCCAAAAAATGTCACTGAGGCTAAAGGGAGTGCCGCTCCAGTACGCAAACGCGCTCAGGCGCATATGCCTCAACGGGGTGCCCGTCTTTGCAATAGATACAGTCGACGTGATAGAGAACACGTCTGTGCTTCCAGACGAGGGTCTGGCCCACAGACTCGGTCTCATCCCGCTGGTAACAGACCTCTCTAGATTCAACGAGCCCTCAAAGTGCGACTGCCAGAGCGAGTCGGGCTGCTCAAACTGCAGAGTCATGCTGGTACTTGATTCCGGCGAATCTGATACTACTAGGATTGTGCTCTCAGAGGAGATTTCATCAGAGGATGACACGGTAAAGCCGACATCTGGCAAGGTGGCGCTAGTAGAGCTTGCCCCCGGACAGAGGATAAAGATTGAATGTTACGCAAAGCTCGGACGCGGGACGACCCATGCAAAATGGAACTCTTCAAACATTGCAACGCTTACAGAGACGGACAAAAAAGACGAGCGCATACTGACAGTAGAGTCCACAGGAGCCCTCACTCCAGAGCAGTTGGTACTAGCAGGAGTAGACGAGGTGGGCAGCAGGCTCGGCGAGTTTCGAGACATGATGGCAAAGATATAGGCATATACATTATATTTGAGGTTTTATCTGCAATCCACATGACCAGTCAGGTTACAGTACGCATGGCACGAGATCTCAAAAAGGCCTCGCTCAAAAACGATGCCCCCATCTGGGGAAAACTCGCAGAGTATGCCCTAAAGCCGTCAGTCGCAAGAAGGGACATCAACCTCAACAGGATAGGCCAGCTTACAAAGGACAATGACACGGTGGTCTTTCCAGGCAAGGTGCTTGGTACAGGTACTGTCCCCCACAAGATAACATTATTCTCGTTTTCAATATCAGGCGCCGCTGCATTAAAGATTACTGGCGCAGGCGGCAGCCTCATCAGTTATTCCAGCCTGATAGAGAAGAATCCTACCGGCAAGGGGGTCGTGCTGCTTGGCTGAGGTCAGGACTGACAGACCCATAGTAGTTGATGCCACAGGCCACATAGCTGGAAGACTCTCATCGCATGTAGCAAAACTGTTACTACAGGGTAACAGGGTCTCGATAATCAACTGTGAAAAGATAATGCTTAGCGGCACGAGGGCCAACATTATCAAAGAGTACCGCGACTTTTTAAAGATAAACAGCATCATACATCCAAAGCACGGGCCCGTGCACTACCGCAGGCCTGACACCATGATCACAAAGATGATCCGCGGCATGCTGCCATACGGCAGAAAGCCATCCGGTGTGGCAGCGCACAAGAGGCTCAGGGCATACATCGGCTCGCCCCGGGAGCTAAAGCCGCTTGAAAAGATCCAGTTTGAAAAGGCAAAGATAGCCAGGTCGTCTTCTAGATACACGACGATGGATGAGCTTGGCTCCGTGATAGGGTGGACGCGATGACTGTACCAAAGACAGAGATATACTTTGCAACAAGAAAGACTGCTAGCGCGCACGTCTACATTACAAAGGGGCGCGGCATGATAAGGATAAACAACGTACCAGTAGAAATGATTCCACACGAGACTGCGCGCGAGGCGATTCTTGCCCCGCTCGAGGTGGCAGGAACCTTGCGCGAAAAGATAGACATCTCCGTGCGGGTCAGGGGCGGCGGCTTTATGGGACAGGCAGGCGCCACTGCCACCGGCATCTCCCGCGCCCTTACGGGCTGGACAAAGTCCAAAAAGGAGCCAAGGGATCACCCGTTTCCAAAATCTACAAGAGACGACCTGAGAAAGAGGCTGACTGACCTTGACAAGTATCTGATAAGCGGCGATGCAAGGAGAAAAGAACCCAAAAAGTTCGGCGGCCCTGGCGCCCGGAGACGCAAGCAGAAATCATACCGTTAGACTTGAAGGCAGTAATTCTGGCAGGCGGCAGTGGCACAAGGGGCAGGCCGTACACAGAGTATTTTCCAAAGGCCATGATCCCGGTAAATGGCAGGCCGCTAATAGACCACATAGTAGGGTATTTGCGCACATTTTCATTTATCGGCGAGATAGTCATAATAGCAGACTTTGAGGGACTTGGCGCCCAGATAAGAGGATACTATGGCAGGCAAAAGGGGATTACCTTTGTGCAGGATTCGCAAAGTGGCACGGGCGGGGATCTAGTACATGCAGAGTCCCGGCTCGGAGAGGAGTTTGTGCTGTGGTTTGTAGATAATCTGTGCGCCATTGACCTTGACTCTATGAAAGAGACATTCCATGGTACCGGCAGCGCCGTCTGCATTGCCACTAGAAAAAAGAGGCGCGAGGAGACGGGGTTTGCAGAAGTCAGGGATAAGATAGTTACGAAATTCTCTGAAAAGCCGGTACTAGAGCTGCCCATCTCAGAGTGCCTTGGAATCTACATGATGAACAAAGAGGTAATCCGAAGAGTCCGCTCTGTGCGCACAAAAAAGGTCAACCTCTCATATGATGTGCTGCAGCAGCTTGCAGGCGAGGGGAGGGTGGGCGCCTTTGACATTGGAGATACAAGATGGATGGATGTAGAGTCCCCAATGATACTAGAGAGGCGCAAAAAAGACGTTGCGCACATTACAAAATTGATGGGGTCTTAGAGTCCCGCTCAAACCTGGTTATCTTTTCTTCGAGATTTAATGTCCGGGCAATGTCATCTAGTCCCTCTAGGAGGATCTTTTTTGCCTGGGGGTCTATCTCAAAGGGTATGGTGTGTGATTCAGCCGTGATCGTCTGCGATATTAGATCCACTCTTGCCTCTTTTTTCTGCATCAGCGTGAGCGCGTCTTCCTTGCCCACCCTTGCAGGTAATAGTCCGTTTTTTATACAGTTGCTAAAAAAAATGTCTGCAAAAGACGAGGCCACTATCACCTCAAAGCCATAGTCGCAGAGGGCCCATACTGCGTGCTCGCGGCTAGAGCCGCATCCAAAGTTACTTCCAGTTACTAGAATCTTTGAATCCTTGTATGCGGGATCATCTAGTATAAATCCCGGACGCATACTGCCGTCAGGCTCGTGGCGCCAGTCATGAAACAAAAACTCTCCAAATCCCGTCCTCTGTATCAATTTTAGAAACTGCTTTGGTATTATCTGGTCAGTATCTACATTAGAGCGCCCAAGCGGGATGATTCCTCCAGATATGGCTGTAAATGATTTCAAAAGAGATCCCTTGCATCCACAAAGTGGCCATGTATTGCGGCAGCAGCGGCCATGACGGGGCTTGCAAGGTGCGTCCTGCCTCCTGCCCCCTGTCTGCCCTCAAAGTTGCGGTTTGACGTGCTTGCGCACCTCTCCCCTGGTAATAGTATGTCCGGATTCATTCCAAGACACATGCTGCATCCAGACTCGCGCCACTCAAAGCCTGCATCAATAAATACAGAATCAAGCCCCATCTTTTCTGCCTCTGTCTTTACCATCTGCGAGCCGGGCACCACCATTGCGCTCACGCCAGGGAGCACCTTTTGTCCCCGGACTATCTCTGCTGCCTCTGTGAGATCTTCAATGCGCGCATTTGTGCACGAGCCGATAAATACGCGGTCTATCTTTATCTCCTGCATTGGCGTACCGGGTACAAGATCCATATACTCTAGCGCCCTTTGCGCAGCGCGCATCTTTTGCTCGTCTGCAAACTCTGCCGGATCCGGCACATTCTGTGTAATATCGCATGTCATCTCTGGGCTGGTTCCCCAGCTGACTTGTGGCGCCAAATTACCAATGTCAAGCTCAAAGGTGCCGTCAAACTTTGCGTCCTGGTCAGTATACAGCTCGCGCCATTCCCCTACAAGCGAGTCAAAGTTTGTAGGTGTAAACTCGCGCCCCTCCAAATACTCGAAAGTCTTTTCATCAGGGGCGACAAGGCCTGCACGCGCTCCTGCCTCAATTGACATGTTGCATATGGTCATCCTCTGCTCCATGGAGAGGGCAGTTATTGCCTGTCCCCGATATTCCATGACAGAGCCTGCGCCTCCGCCGGTTCCCATCTTGCGGATTATCATTAGCATTATATCCTTTGCAGTAACTGCCAGCGGGTTTTTGCGCACCCCGCTTACTGCAACCTCGAGTGTCTTTGGCCTCTCAAGCCAGAGAGTCTGCGATGCAAGCACGTGCTCTACATCACTTGTGCCTATTCCTAGCGCGAGCGCCCCAAATGCCCCGTGAGTAGAGGTGTGGCTGTCTCCGCACACTATGGTAGTGCCGGGAAGTGTGATTCCAAGCTGCGGGCCTATCACGTGCACTATTCCCTGGCGGGGGCTGCCGATTCCAAAGAGGCGTATTCCAAACTCTGTACAGTTGCGCTCTAGCGCGCGCATCTGCGCCTCTGATGTCTGGTCTGCCATCGGTAGCGACCTGCTAGTAGGCACGTTGTGATCCATCGTGGCCACTGTAAGATCAGGCCTCCGGACGCTCCTGCCTGCCAGTCTGAGGCCCTCAAATGCCTGCGGCGAGGTCACCTCGTGTATCAGGTGGCGGTCCACATACAAAAGCGACGTGTTACCTTCATCAGCAATAACATGCGAGTCCCATATTTTTTCAAGCAATGTGCGTCCCATTATATCACTCTGGCTTGTACCCAAACAGGCCGCCTGCCTCTATTATTTTTGATATCATCTCGGGGAACGGGCGCATCTTGTATTGCGCGCCTGCAGTAATGTCGCGCACCAGTCCGGCCCCCACATCAATGTCTATCTCGCTTCCGTCTGCTATTTTTTGGTATGCGTCCTCGCCTATCTCTATTGGGAGCAAAAACGCGCCATCCACTGCGTTGCGGTAGAATATGCGGGCAAAGGAGAGCGCCAGTACTGCCTTTATCCCCGAGTGCGCAAGCGCAATGGGGGCGTGCTCGCGGCTAGAGCCGCATCCAAAGTTCTTTCCGGCAAGAATATAGCTGCCTTTTTTGGAGTGAAAATCCGGGTCCATGCCCTCCATTGCATGCCTTGCAAGCTCCTCATAGTCGTGTATCTTTAGGTACTGTCCCGGAATTATCACATCAGTATCTATATTGTCGCGCCCGTACCTTACCACCTTGCCGCTCATGGCAGATCCCTCGGGTCAGTTATCTTGCCAGTCACTGCAGATGCAGCAGCTACAAGCGGGGAGGCAAGATACGTCTGCGATTCCACATGGCCCATGCGCCCCGGAAAGTTCCTGTTTGTAGTGCTGATGCATATCTCGTCTTTTGCAAGCACGCCCATGTGCGCCCCGCAGCAGGCTCCGCATGTAGGCGGGCCAATAGTAGCTCCTGCATCAAGGAATATGCTCAACAGGCCGTTTTCCATTGCGCGCCTGTATATCGAGATGGCAGCAGGCAGTATCTCTGTTCTTATCCTCACCTTTCTTCCCTTGAGTATTCTTGCAACAGCCACTAAATCCTCGTACTTTGCGCCAGTGCACGAGCCAATGTACGACTTGTCAAGCTCTACAGTGGGCGCCTCGCGCACAGGCTTTGTATTTTCAGGTGAGAACGGCTCTGCGACTAGCGGTTCTAGTTTTTCTGCCTCGTACTCGAATCTCTTTGCATACTGCGCGTCTGCGTCCCCGGTGACGGGGTTTATGTTTGTGGCCCCGCGCGACTCGAGGTATTGTATTGTCTTTTGATCCGGCTCTACAATGCCGCACTTTGCGCCAGCTTCTGTAGTCATGTTGCACAGGGTGAGCCTGCTCTGTACTGACATTGCATCAATTCCGGGCCCGCCAAACTGCATGGCCCTGTATGCCCCGCCGTCAGTACCTATCTCGCCGATTATGTGCAGTATGAGATCCTTTGCCATTATGTGATCCGGGAGCTTGGCATCTAGGTGGAAATAGTACGTCTCTGGCACGCGGAACCATATGCGGCCGTGTAGCAGCACGTATGCAATGTCTGTATGCCCAAGCCCGCATGCAAAGGCGCCCAGCGCGCCAGTTGTGTTTGTGTGCGAGTCACCTCCCACATACACATCACCGGGCATCACCATGGCCTCCTCGTGTGATATGGTGTGGCAGATTCCGTACTGGCCCATGCCGTATCTAAAGTGCCTGCCAATGTTATATTTTTTGACAAACGCGGTAAGCTTGGAGATGTTTTCTGCAGATATCTTTTCTGCAGACGGTACAAAGTGATCCTCTGCTACCCAGACGCGGGACGGATCCCACAGCTTTTCTGTGTCTATTCCCTGCTTTTGGAGCTTTTCAAAGACCTTTATGACTCCGGGGCCAGACACGTCGTGCATCATTACCTTGTCCACATTTGCAAATGTGACATCACCAGGCGATATGGAGCTTTTACCTGATGCGCGCGCCAGAATCTTTTCTGTAATGTTCATGACTGCAAATGCGTAGAGCGCCGATTAAAAGCTTTTTCAAAACAGTAAAAAGCACAGATACACCCTGTGTATTTATGCTTGGTATAATTCCACTAGAGGCAAAAAGGGCAGTTCCTGGGACGGATATATTTGCCGGGCTGTGTGAATCGCTAAAGGGGGCAGGACACGTGATAAAAGACGGCGATGTGCTAGTAGTATCTACAAAGTACGTCTCGTGCTCGCAGGGAAGAATCCTAAGACTTGATAATATCAGGCCATCAGGTGCGGGAAGAGACATGTCTAAAAAATACAGGCTTGATCCCGGGATGGCAGAAATAATATCAAGAGAGTCAGACTTTGTGTTTGGCGGGATTGGCGGATTTGTCATTACCATGTCTGCAGGAATAATGGCGCCAAATGCTGGAATTGACGGCTCTAATGCCGGGCAGGGCTTGGCAGTATTGTACCCAGAGGACTCGTACCTTGCAGCAGAGCAGCTGCGCAGAAAAATATTCCTACACATGGGGGTTCATGCCGGGGTAATTCTTGCAGACAGCAGGCTGATGCCGGCAAGGGTTGGTACGTCCGGCGTGGCAGTTGCATGCGCGGGAATGGAGCCGGTGGCAGACTCTAGGGCGCGCCCCGACCTTGACGGGCGACCACTAAAGGTGACGTTTCAGGCAACTGCAGACAACCTTGCATCCATTGCAAACTATGAGATGGGCGAGGCAGCAGAGTCCAGGCCGTTTGTAATAGTGAGGGACTCTGGGGTGGCGCTCACCGACAGACGCCTAGTACCATCAGAGACTGCCGTGCATCCAGAGCAGTGTGTGTATGTGCGCGGGCTAGGCAGAAAGCCAAGCTGAGGCTCTTGTGTATTGTAAAACTGTAAAGATTATATAGAATTTTCATCTTGGACAGGAAAATTGTTATCTTTTAGAACTTTGAACGAGTCTGTTACGTCCTTTTTGGTAAATCCCGCATCAGGCTTTAATGCAGTCAGTCTCTTGTAGACAAATTCAGCGTCATATCTGCCTTCAAACCGCATCTGCATGTCGGCAAGATAATGCACGGATGCTAGCAGTTCTAGTTCCCTGGGTTTTTTGTCCTTTATGAAAAGTATGATAGAGTCTAGTGTCTTGTCAAACTTTGGTGGAAAATCCCTGAAATCCGGGAAATTACCTTTGTTGTATTTCATGTTTTTAATGACGGCTTCTGGTTTTTGGGTATGAATATCATTTATCCTGATCTTGTCCATATACATGAAATCTGCTACGATGTGCTGAACCTCGCCACTAAAGGGGCCATAGTCAGCCCACTTGTAGTAAAAGCGCCCGTGACTCCGGGTGAAAAAATAAATGCTCTTTTGCAGGGCCTTTTTGCCCGGCATTCCACCCATCGTATCTGTGGCCTTTTGAACCAGACGTAAGACAATGTCCTTGTCATCAAACAGATCTACCATTTCAGATTATCACATCTATTTGATAGACCCAAGTTAAATCTTGCATCGTCAACTTGTCACAATCCGCACTATTACTGTCTGCAGTACACTGCATTATTTACGCCTCAGATCCTGCGCTCCTTTAAATAAAGGAATCCTAGTGGGCAGATTAATGGAGTACCTCACCACATACCCAAAGACCATATCATTTCTTGACGGACTAAAGCACAAGATAGGAGTGGATGGCAAGGGCGTAGAGCAGTTGCACATTGTGGTGAAAAAAAGCTTTGAAGAGCTGACAGGAATATTTGCGCAAGAGGGATTTACAAAGGTAAAATTTGAGCGCAAGCAGCCAGAGCAGATAGGCAGCGGGCTGAATCTAAAGCTCAAAAAACCCTGGGAGATGCACATCAGGATGGTCGACCTCAAAAAGGGACTAATAGGAATACACGCAGAAGTAGAAGTCTCTAGGGACTATCTGCAGCACCTCTTCTCGCAGAGGACACCTGTCATATACGAGGTAGAAGAAATTCTAAAAAAATACCAGGTCGAGTACAGCATTTGGCATGACAGGGTCAAAAAGAGCGTACTTGACATTGTGGATAACTATCGTGTCAGGCTTGCCACTCCGAGCATACCGGTATTTGCATGGAAGCCGATGCTCTTTGTAATAGGCACCATTGTGACCATATACGGCTGGAAGTATTTTAACACGATATTATAATCTAGATACCAAGTGACTCTGCCTTGCTTATCTCTAGGAACACCTTGTCACCTACTGCAAGACCCATGTCCTTGTACTCGTGCATATCTAGCTTTATCTGCGTGACACCTAGCGGAGCACCAGGACCCCCCATGCCTGAAAGCATCTTGTTGAGATCCTTCATCATGTCGTTCATGTTTGTAAAGCCCATGACCTTTGGACTAGATGGATTGGCAAGTCCCGTGCTTTCTGTCATGTCCTTGATTGAGGAGAGCGATACTAGGACGTATGGCGCGGCATCGGGAGCGGCATCTATGCTCTTTACCACAAACTCTTTTTTCATGTACTAGACCTGAATCTCATTATATATAATGTTAAGGCAGGAAGCATTTGCAGTCTGGAATCCCTGCTAGGCAGCCTGCTCGCAGACTGGCGTGATCCCGGGATCGCCGATAAGGAACCGGTCTAACACGAGAGTCACTGGCAGTTTTTTTGAGATTAATTTAACAGGTCTCTTATTTTGAAGCGAATCACGGCTACATGACTAGACTCTGGGATAGCAGCAAAGATGGCGCCGGGAGGGAGATTTGAACTCCCGTTCCCTTGCGAGAACGCGCTTTATGGCATTGTTTCCAGGCGCGCGCCCTACCAGGCTAGGCGACCCCGGCACAAGTCTTTCGACTGTCACTATCGCATAGAGCTCATTATATAACATGTTGGAACTAGCGCGAGACAGTTACCGTGGCAGAGGCCCTCGGAGTACCCACCACTATCTTGTAGATGCCATCAGGTACTTGCTTGCCGGAATCATTTGTCTGGTTCCATTCCATGTCGGCGCTCTCCCCCGGCCCGAGGCTCTGCGCGTCACTGCCGCGGTCAGGCTTGTAAATTCCAATGCCGGACAGATCAGTTACAGACCACCCAAGTGAGGAATCCTCAAAATATAGTTTTACTGTACCAGTGTTTACAATCAAAAACGCCACGCCTTCTCCTGGCGCATACACGTCTCTTTCTGGTAGAATTGTAACTGACGGTCCGTCTACAAACAGTGGCGCCGTGTTTTTTACACTTTCTAGATACACCCCAAATAATAGCGCAGAGACTACTCCCACAGATATGAATGCCACCAAGCTTTTTGCAAGCAATCTACTGTGTTTGGCGCCATTATTATTCTCCTTGTCTCAAAGGCATGCCCTCTTGTTGCATCGCGTATCTCATCTTCGGACATGCTTGCCTCTGCAAGCGCCACTGCCTCGCCTTTCTGCGTGTATACTGCCACGAGATCCCCCTTTTTGAGCATCCCAGTCACCTGGAGCACCCCCGGCACTGCCAGCTGCGCCCCGTGGCATAGAGCATCTACTGCAGAGTCGCGAATCACCACCGTCTTTATCTCGCTGAATGCGTCCTCGACTGGCCTTATCATGGAAGAGAGCCTGCTGCCGTCCCCGTCCTTCCAGAGCGCAAACGCGTTTGCAAGCTCGTGCAGCGTTACAAGCCCATCTGACTCGTAGAACTGGTTTACCCTCGTCCTCCGCAGCTCTATCATCGTGGCTCCAGGCCCGAGCACCTCGCCTATGTCATAGTAGAGCTTGCGAATGTATGTGCCTGACTCGCAGACTATCCTAGTTAGCAATAGCCGCTCCTTTCTCTCCAGTATCTCCAGCTCGTGGATGGTTCTGATTCTAGTCTGCCTTGATACTGCCGAGCGCTGCGGCGGCCTCTGGTATATGGGGCCAGAAAACATCGAGACTATCTCTGCAAGCCGCTCCTTTGAGGGAAGCGTGTGCACGCGCCCGAGCGCGTGGTACTCTTTTGGCCCCAAAAGCAGCACGCCTAGAGCCTTTGTCGCCTCGCCGAGTCCCAGCGGCAGCACACCGGACACCTGCGGATCAAGTGTACCACTGTGTCCTGCCTTTTGAATTCCCAAGAGACGCTTGGTCCATGCCACTGTCTCGTGGCTTGTCGGGCCCGGCGGCTTGTCAAGCAGCACTATTCCATAGTCAAGCAGCTGCTCAATGCTCCTCTTCTCGGGAGGCGTCCCGTAGGAATGATCCGTGATATCCTGGTCCAGCTCTACTAGATCCCTTGTATTCATAACAGTGCCCTTACCTCTCTTGCTGCCTTGCCTATCACCTGCTGCGCCCCCAAATCATCAGTGTCTATAATTATATCAAAGACAGACTTGTCTCCCCCAAAGTCAAAGCCGTACAGGTTCTTGTAGAGGCTTCTATTCCTATCAAAGCGCCTTTTGGTTACCTCGTATGCCTCTTCTGGTGTCATGTTGTCGCGCGACTGCATCCTCTTTGTGCTGCTAGTATGTGAGCCATCCAGCCAGATCTTGATTCCGCCGCGCACAAGCCACGGCAGCGTATAGCTGGTAATCACCATTGTGCCAAATTCGTAAAGCTTTGCAAGACGCTCATCAAGTCTCTTGTCAAATTCCGGATTCTCCTCGCGCCGGGAGAGAAACTGCATTCCCTGTTTTGTGTCCCACCAGTCATCCCCCGAGGGCTCAAAGCCCTCCTCTGCTGCCATCTCCTTTAGTACATCGCCACCACTCAGATAGTCTAGTCCAAACTCTGCGGCAAGTCCCTTTGCGACTGTCGTCTTGCCCACTGCCGGCGGTCCGGAGATAACTATCGATGCTGTCAAGTGCCCATTGTAGTCTTTGTAAGTTTCATTATGATTCCGCTAAAGGCAATAGAGGACAAAAAGTACCACGCCCACAGGTATAGCGCGTTTTCCTCCTCGCAGACATGTGTAGTGTCTGCTGCCTGCTCTGCAGTGCAAGTTAACTGGAAAAAGTCGCCGGGAATCACGTTGAGTGATATGGGGGATAGCGCGACAGTATATGAGAATAGAAACGGGAGTACAAAGTAAAATATCAGTATCAGTGGCACAAACGTAATCATCATGGGCCTCATGTTCATCTGCATCATCTCCATTGACATCTTGTTCATGTATGAGGACTTTTTGCTCAGCTCGTTTATCTTTTCCTGATTTTTTGATCTCATTGCAGACATGCGCTCTTTTTGCCACGCCTTTGTCTCCTTCATTATTCTACTGAGCTTTACCTGGTCGACCATCTTTTTGCGGACGCCGGCATTAAACAAGTTGAGCAGTATGCCAAATCCTGACACGGTAAACATTGAGAGTATTAGCCCCTGTACTATCGGATCGGCGCTTCCAAGGGCGCCCCTCTCCCCACCGAGAAAGTCAAGCTGCAAAAATATCTCTGATAAAGAGGTAAATACTCCGAGGTCCATCTTACAGCCCTATTGCCCCCATTATCTTTTCAGTCGCCGCCTCTACCTTGCCCTCTCCATTGAGCACGTGCTTTACTGGCGAGCCCGTAATGACTGCGCATGCAGATATCATGCCTGACTGTATGTCAAGCTCCTTTTTTATGTTGGCAAGTGTTATCTTGTCCCTGCTTCTCGTACTGTCTTTCATCCTCCTGTTGTAGATCTCCTCAGGCTTTGCAGATACAGAGACAAAGTTAGTCGGCTTTATTATCTTGAGGACGTGGTCTGGCAGCCCCGGATAGTATCCTTCTGGCGAGTTGATAAAGGCGTGCGTGTCCACTATTACCACCTGCTCTGTCCTCTCTGCAATCTGTTTTGCGGCAATCGTCTGCAGGCGCTGCTGCTCTGATACTGGCAGCTTGCGGAGCTTGTCACGGTTATCTGTACCGCTCTTTTTTGCCACCTCGAACATGAGCGTGCCAAAGCTGATAACGCAGACGCTCCTGTCGCGATCCTTGATGGCATCTACAATCCTGGAGAGCAGCGTGGTCTTTCCCACCCCTGGTATACCCACCAGTACAACCAGTTTATTTTCTGCCAAGCAGAGCACCCAGACGCGGCATGACGACTTCTACTTGTTCCCTGACTAGCTGTGTATAATAGTTTATGAGTATGTCCACCATGAGCAGCACGCCTATTCCAGAGCCGAACACACCAAGCACGTCAGAGACTCCGGCAAGCAGGCCCAGAATCATGGATCCAATCAGCGTCACTGACGGGATGTACTTGTTTAATAGCGCCTCTACTGGCTTGTTTGACCTGCGGAATCCCGGGATCTGCACATCTGCATCAAGCAGGTTTTGCGCCGCGCTCTTTGGAGAGAGGCCTCCCAGCTCTACCCAGAGCTTGCCAAAGACTACTACTATTCCCATAATAAACAAGACGTACCCTACTGCGCGCGACGGATCTAGCGCCGCCACATCAAGGCCGCGCGGGGGAGTCATATAGTATATGAGCCCCCCTATCGGTGTCGACGGACTCGTCGGATCAAACTGCGCTATTATGTTCATGAAAAAGTTATTGTTGCGCGGATTTGTGTTTGCCCACAATATCTGGAATATAAAGACGGCATTTGCAGTAAGCGCCGATGCGAGAATCACAGGTATGTTTGAGACGTACATTAGCTTTATCGGGTACACTGCAGAGAATCCCCGGTACTTTGTAGAGACTATTGGTATCTCTATCTTCATTCCCTGTGTAAATACGAGTATCAGTAGTATGCCTGCAGTAAGGAACAACCCAAAGATGCTCGGCAGCTGGTTTGAGCGGAACAGTATGTTTGATACATCCCCAAATGATATAGACTGGATCACATACGGCAGTATTCCAATGGTTCCCCCGTCGCCGGCAGGAAGCGGGCTAAACAAGCTCCACAGTATCTGCTGTGCCACGCCTGCCATGATAAACAGGCTTATTCCGCTACCTAGACCCCATCCCTTTTGTATCAGCTCGTCAAGAAACATGATTATTACAGAGGCGGCCATTAGCTGCCCTATCATGATGTATAGTACTGACGCGTCAGATATTCCGGGGCCGTACACTGCTATTCCATACACGATAGACTCGGCTACAATCACCACATAGGTGACAAGCTTTGTGGCAGTCTGAAATATGCCGCGCTCTTCGGGTTTTTTAAAGTCAAACTTTAGTATCTCTGATCCGCGCAAGAGCTGCATCAAGAGTCCTGCAGTCACGATGGGACCTATTCCAAGCTCTACTAGTGTTCCCTGCTGCGAGGCAAAGATGACCCTTGCAAAGGCCAGAAAGTCAAAGGCCGGAGCTGTGGCGCCAAACAGAGGTGTCTGCCCCATCACCATGTAGATGAGCAGTGCAACTCCGCACCACAAAAGGCGCGTCGGAAGTGGAATCTTTTTTTTAGGCTTTGGCACCTGTGGAAGGTACGGCTCTGCCTTGAAGACGATGCGGCGGATAAATGTAGTGACGCTGCCCTCAGCCATTTTCAGTCAGCACTCCCCCACCGGCGGCCTCTAGTTTCTTTTGCGCCGACGCGGTGAACTTTTTGACGGTGACAAAGTACGCTTTAGATACCTTTCCGCCTCCGAGAAGCTTTTCATATCCGGCCTTTTTGAGGTCAATTATTTTTTTTCCGCCCTCCTCGCTGCCGAGTCGCGCAAACAAGTCATCTAAATCCCGGATGCCTGCCCACTTGGTAGTGACGTTTGGATGCGGAGGCCTAGTCGGGCTGTGTCCATAGTGATCCGGGTCGTCTTTTAGCATAGAGCTGTAGTGGTGCTTCATCATGCCGCTGATACCCAGCCCGCCCTGATGCCCGCTTGCGCGGTGCTGGCCTACCTGGCCCCATCCCATGTGGCGTCCTCCCCTGAGTCTTCTAGTCTTTCTTAGCCTTGTTGCCATCTTACATCATGTTCCTCACTATACTGCCTAGATCCTTGTTTTTGCCTAGCACACCCTTTTGTCCGTACAGCTTCTTTGTGCTGCGCTTGAATCCGTGCCTCGGAGGGGCAAGGGCAAACCATGGTTTTAGCGGCTTTAGCTTTGAGAGAGCAGCCCTGCCTTCTGCAAGGGCAGACGCAAGCTCATCAGAGCTTGCAAATCCCAGGTCTTTGAGATCCTCGGCAGTCACCTTTTTGTAGCCGGACTTTCTGGCTTTTTTGTCGACTAGCTCCTTTGCAAGTTCGGCATCAAGCTCTACCCAAGAGACATAGTGCTGTACCTTTTTGAGCATTCCTGCAGTGTTCTCGCGTATAGGTAGTATCGTGGCACGGTACTTTTTGTCAAGCTTTAGCAGCATCATTGTATGAGATGCCCAGTACGGGACATCTGCCTGCCCCTTTATTCGAACCACCAGAAACGCGCTTGCCATCATTTATCAACCCTGGCTGAATGTCTGCCTCAGACAGTCCAGTATCGCCTTTGAAGTAGAGTTCATCGTGGGAGTCGATCCCTTTGCAGTAGTCCACGCATCCTTTAGTCCTGCAAGCTCTAGCAGCCGCTTTATCTTGCCGCCTGCCACAAGCCCGAGCCCGCGCGGAGCCGGAATTATCTCAATTGTGACGCTTCCTCCCTTGCCTCTTACCTTGAATGGTATGGAGTGTTTTTGATCACATCTGCACTCCCAGCTGCCGCATCCGAGCTTGATAGGATTTACGTTGAGGAATGCCTGGTTTGTGGCCTTTTCAATTGCAATACGCATCTGCTTTGACTTGCCCTGTCCGATTCCAAGATAGCCGTTTGAATTTCCCGCAGCTACAATTGCCTTGAACCTAGTGGACTGGCCGTTTGATGTCATCTTTTGTATCATGCCTACATCAACTACCTCGCTTTTTAGATCCGGTAAGAGTTTTTTGATGATTCCTGATTCCTGGATGCGCAGTCCGGACTCGATTATCTCCTCAAGGGATGTAATCTCACCAGAGGATACTTTTCGTCCGAGTATTGTCTTTGGAATCCATATTTCTGGTTCCGGCTCGCGCCTTGGTCGTCTTGGCCTGTCTTCTTCTTTTCTTCCCGGCGGACCGCGCCCATATACAGGTGGACTGCGTCGACGCTGGCCCTGTGTTGCCTGGCTCATTTTACCTCGCCGTCTATTCCGGACTTTATCTTTGATACCTCGTTTTTAACGGTGAGATGCTCGCCGTTGATCCTCTCCTCTGATGGAAACGTATCCCCGCTTGCAGGCACCTTTACTCCCGCATCAATCACACCCTTTAGTGCAGCTGCCATTCTCTGCGTGTATTTTTTTGTCCCCGTGTATAGTATGGCATCTCCTGCTCCGCCGAGTAGAGCCTTTTTGCCTGCAAGGTATCCGGTAAGATATGCGGCAGGAACACTCTTTCTAGAGCCCTTCCAGCCCTTCTCAAGCAGATATCTCGAGTGCGCAGATGCCACCACCTTGTCGCCGGCAATGCCGGGCTTTAGTATCTGCACCTGGGTGTTCTCGTTGGTAATGTTTACCGTGATAAAGTCACGCTTGCCCATGAGCATGGTACCGCGCTTTTTATAATTGGTCTTTTCCTCCCTGAGTCTTCTCAGGATCTTTGCATATGCCATGTATAGAATCCGGGTTTGAATCAGCTCTTATATACGTTAAGCGTAATTTTGGCGCAGGGATT
>RHFD01000064.1 GCA_003724325.1 Nitrosopumilus sp. D6
TTTGTCTGGGAGTCTGTAAGTAATCCGACTGCACTATCACCGCCAGTCGAGACTACGATTACAGTCAGCTAGATACATTTCAAATGCCGGATTTTATCCCTACAAAGCATTTTCCAGCAAAAATAGTAAGAGGTCAGGTCACTCGTGCAGTTTGATATCGTCTCAGGCACTAGATTGAACCGCTTACGCCTGACTTCAAACATCATCTTCGTGCCAGACCTGACCCCTTACCAAAAATACCCCGACTCTGATCAGAAAAAGCAACCATGATTCAGGGGATCTGAATCAGGCACTATAGTAATTTTCATGTTAGACACTTCGGGTAAATTTGGAACAAGGTTTTTTTATACCAATGCCCAGACTCTGAAGTGTTGGCTGTAAAGTGGATCCTTGTAGGACTGGTTGTAATAGCAGTAATAGTTAGCGCAGCAATCACTATATTCCCACAGGATTCAAACCTTGATCCCACCAGACAGCACGGGGATATTTCTACTGCGTTTGGCTCTCCCATACTTGGCAGTCCGGATGCTCCAGTTACAATAGTGGAATTTGGCGACTATCAGTGCCACCAGTGTTACAACTGGTTTCACAACACAAAGCCTGCCATAACCCGGGACTATATCGACACGGGCAAGGTAAACCTGATATTTGTAGACCTTGCGATTCTCGGGAATGATTCGCGCATTGCGGCGCAGGCATCGCACTGTGCAAACGATCAGGAAAAGTACTGGGAGTACCACGATCACCTGTACAACTCACAGCTTCCCACGATTGATGGAGGATGGGCAAGCAAGGATAATCTAATCGGCTTTGCATCGGATCTCGGACTTGACGTGGATCTCTTTAAGAGCTGCCTTGAATCAAACAAGTACTCGGGTCGTGTATTGACAAATACAAACGAGGGCAAGAGTAATGGTGTGGCAGGAACTCCGGGGTTCTTTATAGTGAACTCTGAGGAGACAAGTGATTTGATCTCCGGGGCGCAGCCTTTTATCGTCTTCAAGCACATTCTGGATGATATGATCTAGTGATGCAGATAATAAAGATGGTCTTTTCCAATCCGCGGTATCTCTTGCTGGCATGCGCGCTCTTTTCATCAATGTTTGTGGGGCTCTTGATACTCTCAGAGTTTATCTTTTTAGAGCCGTATGTGATAAGTCACCTGCCTCCCGGAACCGAGCTTGGATTTGCGCTGATTACAATTCTATCCTTTTTATCCGCGCTTGTAATCCCGATGAACATATACCGCATAAACATACTAAAAAGCTCAAAGCAAAAGATGGGCGGCGGCATATTTGGCTCGTTTGTGGGGGCGATTGCAGGGGCATGCAGCTGCGGGCCAGTCGGGTTTGCAGTCATCTCTACGTTTGGCTCCGTGGGGGCCACTGCCACTGCATTTTTGACAAACTATGAGACCCCGATACGGATAATTGCCATCGGGATACTAGTTGTGTCGTATTTTACCACCGTGAGATCGCTTGGAATGGAGTGCAGACTCGATTCCCGAGGCTGATTAATTAGAAATTACCAAATAGGCAAAATTTTGTAACCTTGGAGTGTATCTTTGAGTCCTGTGAATAGATTACATGACGATCATTTACGTTCCAATAAGGCCGAGCCGAAGAGACCCGGAAGCAGACGAGATAGAAGAGGACTGATTCGCGCGCACCAAGATGTCCGGGATATTTATTTGCCATCTGCGTGACTCTTCTTGATGAACAAGAGTATGATTGCCGCAATACTGGCACTCTCAAGTCCGATACTGTTTGCAGCCGCTGCATTTCCAGAAACGATATCGTGGAGCTGGAACGAGGGAAGAGGCGGCTATCTGTTTGCGCTCATATTTGTAGTGGCAGAACTAGTGGGACTGCAGATTGTCGTATCTAAAAGGCGCCTGCTTGCCGTAGTTCCAATGGCCGCTGCTGCAATAGCATATCTTGCATCACTCGAGTACGGGCTGCGCGACTATATCGTGGAATCAGCATCATACTTTGATGTGCAGCTGATATACTCGTGGACATGGCTGTGGGACTTTGTCATGATGGCAGCATTTATGGTGGCAGGGCTGACCATATTTTTTGGAAAAAGATGGATAAGAATTGCGCCAGCCGCCCCCATATTTCTGGCGGGAACTGCAATCATACTCTCACTTGATGCCTTTTTCCCCTATGACACGCTCGGACCGCTCCAGTATGTGGTGCCGTACTTTATCGAGGCAAATGTGTGGCTTGTGGGGGCGCTAGATCTTGGCACGGCCATTGCCCACGATAATGTAATGCTCTTGCGCGGGGATCACGGCTCGATGGCCCTCCAAGTGTTCTGGCCGTCAGCAGGAGTCCACAGTATCATCATCTTTTCGCTAGTTATCGGGGCATTCATGCTAAAGATGAACATTGCCAGACGCCGCAAAGCTGTATACTTTGTAATTGGAATAGTGGGTACAGTACTGGTAAACCTAATCCGCATATTCTCGCTGTCCTGGTATGCCCTCAAGGTAACCACCGATCCAGTAGCATGGGAGGAATACCACAAGATTGCCGGCGAGATAATGTTCCTGCCGTGGCTCTTTGGATTCATACTGGTAATAGTGGCAGTCGAGTCGCGCCGCCTCAAAAAGCTCGAGGCTGCCTCGCCTAAAAGTAACTAGTAATGTCGTCCTGGCCGCTCACCTCTGTGAGCTCTGAGATTCTGACTCCGAGCCTGCGGATGTCGATCTTTTGTGACTTGAGTGTCTCCCTTAGGAGGCCGTCTGCGCACTTTTTTAGCTCCCCTAGGCTCATAGTCGGGGCGCGCAGAACCTTTGACTTTGAGCGGACAGACATGTCTGACTGGACTAGATGTATGCCGACTGACTTGAACATCTGACTGTTCTCTGATACCGTGTGATGTACGTCTCTGCACATGGATTCGAGATACTCTGCAAGAAACGCATACTCTTTAGAGTCTTTTTTGAGTGTGGATATTCTGCTGTACTGGATCTGGGCATCCCTCCTGCTTACGGGATTCTCATCAATGCCCCTTGCTGCGTTGTAAATGTACGTGCCGTTCTTTCTTCCAAACTCCCTGTTGAGATCAAAAATGTCAATGCCTCTGAGATCCTGTATCGTCTTGAGGTTCATCACTGCTAGATGTTTTTCTGTCTTGCCTCCTATTCCGGGTATGTCCCTTATCTTTAGCGGATCTAGGAATTCCTCAACTCTTTCCCTGCGCACTATTGTCAGGCCGTCAGGCTTTTGATAGTCTGATGCTATCTTTGATACAAGCTTGTTTGGAGAGACTCCGATAGAACAGCCGATCTTTGCCTTGTCGCGCACGGCGTTTTTGATCTGCTGCGCAAGGTGTCCTGCCCTTTCAAAGTCGTCACCGGTCCTGTCTGTCACGTCAAGATACGCCTCGTCTTTTCCCACGTATTCAAATACATCTGCAAAGCTACTGATCACGCCCATTGCAGATTCGGATATTTTTTCATAGTGGGCAAAGTCAACTGGCAGGAACACGGCATCATCTCTTCCCTCAAGCTTTCTTTTTGCAAGGGTAATAGACATGCCGGACTTTGCACCGTATTTTCTTGCTGCATAGTTGGCAGTGGCAACTGCCCCGCTGTCTCCTCCCCTCTCAGAGTACACGCATACGCAGACGGGCTTTGGTCTTAGCTCTGGTCTCCGTATCTCCTCGCACTGCACGTAGAAATAGTCAAAGTCAACATGCATGACCACCCTTGAACCCAACATGTGTGGTATGATCTGCTGCTTATTACAACATTGTGTATAATCTAAATACGGCCAGATGCAATCTGTGGCATGGTGTATCCTGTCTCTGTAGATGAGAATGGTCTCAAGCTCCGGCCAGAGCTGATGGAAAAAGAGAGGCTCTACCACTGCATGTTTGGGGCAAAGGCAATGCTACTCTTCAAGGACTCGATGGATGTGCTCAACTGCTATGAGATAGAGGAGGCCGGTCTGGTAGAAAAGATCCGCACCTGCAAGGATGATTCTGAGCTAGAGGATCTGTTTGCCGAGTACGTCAGGGGACTGGGTAAGCGGTCAGGTCGCTCCTAGTACCTCAAGCAGCTGTTCCATCACGTTTAGGCATCATAGTCAAGAACCGTTTGTTATCAGATATGATCCTGGCCACCTCGTCACGCAGGATCTCTACTAGGGGTCTGCCAACACGATACCTTGCGAGTCGTCTCTAGATGACCACTCATCAAATGTTGATTTTGTGCCTGAATCTGCGATCTATCCCAATATGGCTGATTCGTCCATGAAGTTTATATATTATTTTTTTACAGCACTATCATGCAGGGTATGACCCAAAAGCTCACCAGTATAACACTAATGACTATAATGGTAGCCGGA
>RHFD01000023.1 GCA_003724325.1 Nitrosopumilus sp. D6
AGTTAAAATCCGGTCATACAAATACTATTACAATGCTACGAGTAGAACTGCACTGCCACAACACGTTTTCAAACCACCGCTTTGGCAGCAAGGAGCCGCCGTACGACTGCGGTGTCTCCATCTCAGAGCAGCTGCTCGGGGCGCAAGATGCCAGACTTGATGCTATATTTGTTACAAACCACAACACGCTTGACGGGTACAAACAGATACTAGAGTATCAGGACTGCCACGAAAAATTTGCAAAGATGGGCATCTATCCTGCAGAGGAGGCCACCACTGACAGTGGCGCTCACGTCCTGACATACGGCATACGCGAGTCAATACCTACCGGACTCGAAATAGACGAGATAACTGACCTGGTGCACTCGCAGGGAGGAGTCGTCTCTGCGCCGCATCCATTTAGCATAATTGATGCCCTCCGGGAGGATGCCATAAAATGCGACATGATAGAGGTCTTTAACAGCAATAACGTGGACTTGCTCTCAAATGCAAAGGCAGCAGAGTTTGCCATTAATAATAATATGATACAAGTGTCTGGAAGCGACTCGCATGTGGCATCGACTGTAGGCAGGTGCATCAATGTAATAGACTCTGAAAACACACTTGATGATGTGCTGTCTGCAATGAAACAAGGCAGGATTGAGATATCTCAGACAGGCTATGCAGGCAGAGACGAGATAATCGAGAATCTCAGATACAAGATAAACGTCTCTAGAGAGTACATGGCAGAGTATGTGGCAGAAAACTATGCGCATACGAGGTGGCTCTTTGACTTGTTATTGAGACTCTATGATGCAGACTGTCGCAGCCCGCTATGGTCCCTCACATACAGGGTTGCCCTTTATTTTCTAAAGCGCATATCATACCAGATAAACTACAAGGGCGCAAATATGGGATCCCTTGGGCGCCGGGATCTTGGCACCATGATACGGCTGGCGCTCAGATAGTGTGGCTTGAACTGAAATAGACTTTAATATGCCACAGCGTCATCCCAAGCTGGGTTGTCCGAGGAAAAAAAGCTTGACGCGACAGGACTCTTTTGTCCAGAGCCTGTCTTTCGCACAAAGATAGAGATAGAAAAGATGCAGTCAGGCCAGATTCTGACCGTGTCTGCAGACGATCCCGCTGCCGAAGATGACATTTCAAGATGGGTCACCCGCAACGGCCACGAGCTGCTAGACGTATCCAAAAATAACAGCACCATTACATTGAGAATAAAAAAGGTAAAGTAATTCATGACTGCCATTACTACTGTATTGAATCGCGTGGGGCATATACTGCTTGTAAGGCTCGAGCCGTTCTGAAAACTCTGAATATCACGCAAATCTAGGTCACACAACTAGTTTGGCTCTAAAAGAGGGCCGCATATTTGATCCGCGACGACTCGTGTGTGTGTGTGGTGGGCATATTTGCCAATGCCCGCAAGTTCAAGTGTGTATCTAGAGCAGGGAGTAACGAGTTTGATGCGTGCGCCTTGCTACACATCATAGGTGTTTCTGGCAGAACTTGCGGAACTTTGCATTCATGTCTTTTTCCTGATTCAGACACAAATTACTATACCTGATTAGATGATCCCGGATCTCGCGGCTCCACCTGCTTTGCTGCCTGCCCTGATTCATCACAGACGGATTCTCCACTATTTTTTTCATTGTATCTAGCAGCTCTGATGTAATCTGGCCAAACTTGCCCGTATACAGCAAGAACATGCCAGCCTCGTGCCCGTCTTTTTGTTTCATGATGTGGTATGCCTGGGTATAGTATTCTGTGGCCTTTGAGACGTATCTTGCAAACTCGTCTGCCCTATGTTTCCAATAGTCTGGCGATTTTGATTTTTTCACCTTGTAGCTGAACTTCATATCCTGTATCTCTGCTGCAATGCCTGCTAGTCTCTCTGCGCTCACCGCACAGATGCGTGCCGTCTGGCAATTAACTGTTAGTCAGTGAGGTACTTGTCTACGTCAAGCGCCGCCGAGCAGCCGTACCCTGCGGCAGTTACTGCCTGTCTATACCTCTTATCATGCACGTCACCTGCAGCAAACACGCCCTTTACACTAGTC
The DNA here is from genome assembly GCA_003724325.1 of Nitrosopumilus sp. D6. Taxonomy (GTDB): domain Archaea; phylum Thermoproteota; class Nitrososphaeria; order Nitrososphaerales; family Nitrosopumilaceae; genus Nitrosopumilus. Next base: position 2,058 of record RHFD01000023.1, read on the forward strand.
TCTGACCTCTCCTTTAACACTACGTATCCATTTTCATCAAGCTCTATCTGTCCCTTGAACAGCTTTGTGTTGGGAACATGACCAATGGCCACAAAGAGAGCTCCGGCAGGCACCGTCTCTTCTGCACCTGTCTTTAGATTCTTTAGCACGACTTGCTGTATTTTTTGATCCCCCTTTATGTCAGATATGGCAGTGTCCCAGCGGAACTTTATCTTTTCATTTGCAAACGCACGCTCCTGCATTATCTTGCTTGCGCGCAGCTCTGAGCGGCGGTGCACAATGTGTACAGTGCTTGCAAACTTTGTCAGAAACGTGGCCTCTTCTATTGCAGAATCGCCTCCGCCTGCAACTAGTATCTCTTGGTTTTTAAAAAACGGCCCGTCACATGTGGCGCAGTACGAGACGCCCCTGCCGCCAAATGTCTCCTCGCCTTCTAGTCCGAGCTTGCGCGGCGTAGCGCCCGTGGCAATGATTACTGCGCGACCCTCGTATTCTTCTGTGGCCGTGAGTACCTTGAAGGGACTGTGTCTAAAGTCCGTATTTACCACCTCGTCATCAACAATTGTAGTGCCCATTCTCTGGCACTGCTTTCTCATATCTATCATTAGATCCGGCCCCATTATCCCCTTTTCAAATCCCGGATAGTTCTCCACTTCTGTAGTGTTTACCAGCTGCCCTCCGGGAAGTATTCCAGAGAGTATCAGCGTATCGTATCCTGCCCTAGAACAGTAGATTCCGGCAGTATATCCTGCAGGACCTGCCCCTATAATCACCACGTCAAACTTTGTCTTGTCTTTCTTTGGGGGACTGCCTTCCGGGGCTTTGCTTGGCGGACTGTCACGTGTCTCTAGCACTGCGCCAGCGTCTGCTGCCATCATGCTGATTCCTGTGAGGTCTCAATAATTTAAGTGAATCACATGGACTCTAGCACTGTCTGGTGTTTCTTGCAGAGCCAGAAACTGCCTATCTGTGATAGCAGCTCGCTCTGCCAGTGGGCATTATACAGGCGGCATCTGGAATCGGCGCAAAACGCCTCGCCAGTCTCGTGATACATGACTGCCTGCATCAGATATATTTCTGCGGCTCTTACTATTTTGGGATCGCCTGCTCTGAGATACTCTCCTGCATATCTTGCCTCAATCTCTGCCATACTATAACATGCCATGTCGACGTGGTACTGTTTTGGCCTTGCCGGCGCCTCTACTATTCCCGGCATTGATACTATTGCCGGGTTTGATGCTATGAGCGCCCTTGCATGATACCGATAGTCGTCATGATCAAACGTGCATGCAAGCTTGTCCAAAAACATGACATGTAGCGTCTCCATTCCTGACTCTGCCTCTGAAATAATTCCTGACATGATCCCCTGCAGTCTAGTTCCGTCATAGAGTGGCATGCTGATGCCTGACTCTGGCTGCCTCTCAAAAGGTACTTTGGTATCATAAATTCTGGCAGACTCTGCATTCATATCCTGCCAGTCCCGGACTATTACCTTGGCAGAGAGCGCCACTAGTGACTCTGCCATTTTATCTCCAAGTCCATGAACTCCTGCCCCATCATGTATTATTATCGTGCGAATCCTCAACAACGTACAATGGTGCCATCCGGGCTTATCTTTCTAACTCTTTTATCTTTGCAGCCGTAATCTCTGCTGCCCTCTTGCCAGAGTACAGCATTGAGCCAAACGTAGGCCCCATCCTTGCGAGTCCGTGAGTCTCAGTGACAGACATTCCTGCAGCCACAAGCCCCGGATACACCTCGCCTGTCTTTTCAACTACGTGCTCTTCGCCCTCGTTTACATACATTGGATTCATCCCCTTCCATTCTGTCAGCCCCCTGTCTACCAGTCTCTTTACTGCAACAGAGTCATGCCCCGAGGCGTCAATTATCATCTTTGCCTCTAGCGCGATGGGATCCACACACGTAATGTTGCGCGGCAGCGCAGAGACGGGCATCCAGTTTACCACAATTCCTGCCACCCTTCCCCTCTTCATTACCAGATCATCAAACTTTGTAAGATTTAGAAACTTTACTCCGGCATCACACGCGCCTGCAATCAGCTTTGAGACTGCATGCGGTCCCGGGGTGAGATACAGCCCCTCTGCGACTTTTTTGTACGGTATGCCAAGCTCGTCCCATATCTTTTGGGCCGGCGCGCGCACAGTCACAGGATTCATCATGTATCCTCCAAGCCAGTACCCTCCGCCAAGATAGTTGTTTTGCTCTATTACCAGCACCTTGAATCCCATGTTTGAGAGCTCGCGGCTTGCAGTGAGCCCGGCAGGACCTGCCCCGATGATTATCACGTCTGACTCTGCCCTGTCTACTAGTACCTCGTGGAACTCGTTGGCAATGGCGCGGGTTATCTGTACCTCGCTGACGTCTGCAAATATCTTTGTAGACTTTTGCGCGACAGTAGCCTCTTGCATGGGAGTAATCCACGCCAATAACAATTAATACCTTGCCAAAATTTCCCTCTTAGCTGACACTAACCTCTCAAAAGCAGGAATATTCTGCACAGGCTCGTTATTATATAATACAAAACGTGCCTATATCAAAAATTTATAACCAAACACAGACAATCTACTGTGTATTGACAGTGACTGACATACAGGCGCACGATCCCCGGCAAAAGATCGACTGGTCCCGGATGGAGGAGGCAGACAATTTTGCAAAGACAGTAAGACTGTTCCGACAGGGCAAGTATGACGCGGACAGCTTTAGGAGGTTTAGACTGCAGCATGGCGCGTACGGCACTAGGATGACTGGCGACTATGCAATGGTGCGCATAAAGATACCTGCAGGCGAGATATACCCGCACCATCTTGAACAGATATCAAAGCTCAGCGAACAGTACTCTATTGGAAGCGCGCACTTTTCGACCCGCGAGAACATACAGCTTCACTGGGTGATACTAGAGGACGTCTCTGAGATAATGCGCGGTCTTGCAGAGGTGGGCCTGACATCGCGGGAGGCGTGTGGCAATACTGTACGCAACGTAATGTGCAGTCCACTGTCTGGTGTGTGTCCCGAAGAAGAGTTTGATTCCACCCCTTATGCCCTTGCGACTGCTAGGTTTTTCCTGCGCAACCCAATGGCGCAAAACCTTCCGCGCAAATTCAAGTTCAACTTTACTTGCTGCGAGCAGCACGGCATGGCTCGCATGGTGGATGTTGGTCTGATTCCCGCAGTACGGGATGGCGAGCGCGGATTCAAGGTATTTCTTGGAGGCGGACTTGGAAACAAGTCATACGTGGGCCACCAGCTCGAAGAGTTTACCCCCGAAGAGGATCTACTATACACATCTATTAGCGTAATGAGGATATTTGACAGGCTTGGCGACAGGAAGAACATGGCGCGAAACCGCATGAGATATCTGGTACATGACATGGGATGGGAAAAGTTCCAGAATCTGGTGTTAAAGGAGAGGGCCATAGTCAGGGCAACGCAATCAGTCGTGACGCAGCTGCAAGTTGATCACATGCCTGGTGTAATAAAACGCCCGGTGCAGATATCTGATGAATCCGGCGAGACGCGCGACGGTTATGCAAAATGGCTCAAGACAAACACCATACGACAAAAGCAGCCAGAATACCACACCGTCTTTATCACGCTAGAGGCAGGAGACATTACATCTGGCCAGCTCGTATCCCTTGCAAGACTGATCAGAGAGCACTCTTCAGAAGGCAAGGCTAGGGCAGGATTCTCCCAGAATGTAGCTCTCCGCTTTGTGCACAATGACGATCTGCCGCTTCTCTACTCGGGGCTGCTAAATGCGGGACTGGCAAAGTCTGGCGCCCTTACAATGTCTGCCCCTATTGGCTGCTCTGGCACTACGTCGTGTAATCTGGCTCTTACAAACTCGCACAGGCTCGCAAAGGAGATCCAGCGAAAGTTCCTAGAGATGGGTCTAGATGACGATCCCACTCTGTATGATTCGAGCATAAAGATAAGCGGCTGCCCCAACTCGTGTGGCCAGCACGGGATTGCAACCATTGGGTTTTACGGCGGAGGGGGGCGCGTAGGACAGGACATGTACCCAAACTACCAAATGTCCCTTGCAGGACGCTCAGACGGCAGCACCATGCTGGGCCAGATATGCACACGAGTTCCCGCAAAGAGGGTGATCCCTGTGATTCTCAAGATTATCGAGATATTCAGAGAGAACAAAAAGCCTGATGACACGCTAAAGTCGTGGCTTCACAGGGTGACCACTGATACAGAGGACTCTGATGTACAGTCAATATCTGACATTAAAAAGATGCTAGATCCGCTCTTGGTACCACCTACAAAAGACGAGGATCCAGACTTTTACCTAGACTATGGGAGTGATGCCAGCTATCATACAAAGACTGGCAAGGGCGAGTGTGCCGCTTGAGCGGCGCCGTTACTGCAAGCGCCGACTCTGTACGCTCTGGCATACGTGACAAGAGCCTGCGGGTAATAGATGTGCGGCGCGCAGACGACTACAAAAAAAACCACATACCTACTGCAGTCAACCTGCCACTTGCGGATCTGCTCTCTGATGATGATCCCGGGCGCGTGGCAAAGCTTGCAGGTATGATGGGAATTGACGATGAGACATCCGTGGTGATATATGACGACACGTTTGGAGCCCTGGCATCCCGGGTCGCATGGACGCTTGAATATGTGGGGCATGCAGACGTGTCACTGCTAGAGGGCACGTATGCGGACTGGAAGTCGCTTGGACTGGAATCTGACTCTGATGTGCCAGACGTTCAAAAAAAGGATCACGGCATGTCACTTAGGCCGGAGATACTTGCCACTGCACAATATCTCGAGTCTGCAAAGTCGCGCGACGATGTAGTACTAGTTGACAACCGCGAGAGGCTCAACTATCTAGAGCAGCACATCCCGGGGGCGATCAGCATCCCATATCGCACGCTCGGGGAGGAAGGCAGAATTCTCAAACCACAAGAGGATCTGAGGCGGCTGCTTGAGAACAGGGGCGTATCAGGCGACTCTGAAATAATCACATACTGTGGCAGCGTGGGGACGCTTTCTGGCTTGGCATACTATGCCCTAAAATCTGCCGGTCACAAAAACGCAAGACTGTACGTGAAATCCTTCAAGGAGTGGAAGAGCCTTCAAAAGCCGACTGCGCGGCAAGAAGATGCCAATTACTGGGATCTCTCGGCTGAATAAATCCTGTTTTATCTTGTATGTCACGCGCTCAAGCTATCTCGCTTCTGAGCTTTTTGGTAATTGCTGCCTCTATGTTCTCAAAGAGAACCAGCATCTTGTCGTGGTTGTCTATGAGATAGTCCTGACCCCTGTCCTTTAGCCTAATCTTCCACAGCCTTATCTCCCGGTGCTCGTCAAAAAAGCTGTCAATCATGTGCTGTCCTGACCTCGTCGTGTCTATGAACTCTTCAAATATTTCCATCGACTTTTCCACATCTTTCTCCTCAATGGCCTCCCTTGCAGTCTGAATCGCCTGGATCATCTCCTTTAGGTTTCTTACCGGCTTTGGCATCTTTTTGCGCGTAATTCCAAAGACTCCCTTTTTCTCCCTGCCTATCTTTTCTGCGACATTGGATGCAAGGTCGTACACTGGCACCTTGCTGAGCCCATCGCGCTTTTCATTTTTTACTATCAACCCCTTTTCCATAAGCTTTAGCAGGCCTACATCGACGTCTACCTTGTCTAGAAACGTAGTCCATACAATGGCGCCAATGGTGTGATATCCCTGGCGCACAGATTCTAGCACCACAACTTCTTGTATTCGCTTGAAACCCTCCTCTATCTTTACGTTGACAAAGTCCTTGTCCCGGATTGACTTTCTTGCATTTTTTACGTCGATCTCAATTGAGCGCTTTAGCGCATCTAGCGCCTCGGGCACCTGGTTTAGCAGAGACAAAAAGCATGCCTTGTTGTACCATGCCATGCCGTATGTGGGGTCTGACTCTATGGCCTTTTCGACTGCATCTAGAGCCTTTGCATAGTTTTTTTGCTCATAGTGGACCAGCCCCTTTAGGTTCCAGGCCTCTGGGTTTGTCACATCAATCTCAAATATCCTGTCATAGATTCTCAGGGCCGCGCCATGGTCTTCTAGGTGGAATCTGGCATATCCGAGCTTCATTAGGGTCTCTACGCTGTCGGGGTCTATTCTGAGGGCCTGCTCAAAGACAGTGGCTGCCTCTTCGAGCTTTTCGTCTGCCATGAGATTGACGCCTCTTTTGAAGAGTTTTTTGCGGCCATAGTCGGCATCTACCAGGCTGGTCTTCTCTGCCTGAGGCTCCTTGCCTGCATTCTTTCTAGCAAACGGCTTTTTCACTAGCTCCAAACTTCCTCCCGTCTAGATAAATACCATCCTGATGGGCGTGGAATCTGGCGATCATGCCTGATATAAATACAAAAATAGTTGAGATATAATCAGTCAAGCGTGGCAAGATCACGTATGGAGATCACAGGGCAGGCGCCATTCAGGCAGTCTGGAATGTACGAGGCTCAGATCTCAATATCCGATTCAAAGCCTTCTGATGAGGCAATAAACTCAAAGCAGTTTACTACACTCTGGAAGGGAAAGTTCCATCTTCGTGTAAAGGATGGAATGTTCTCCGAGGTGATAGGTTCTCCAGAGAATCCGCTACCTGCAATTGATAATCTTGACGAGATATGGATAGTGGTGACAGATCTCTTCTCCTCATTGCATACAGTATTTAGCATCCCGCTTGAGCGCCCAGAGGAAAGACGGCGCGAAAAACCAAAGGTCAAGGCAGAGGCGCCAAGGCCAAAAAAAATTCAGCCCGGCGAGCGCGGCATGCTAGGACGCCGGGGGGAGCCAGGACCGTCAGGTGACAAGGGTCCAATCGGCGTGCCGGGGCAGCCAGGTGACAAGGGGCAGCCAGGTGACAAGGGAGTTGCAGGCGCCAAGGGAATTACAGGTGACAAGGGAATTACAGGAGACAAGGGCGACAAGGGTGACAAGGGAGTTACAGGTCCGCTAGGCGAAAAGGGTGACAAGGGCTCGACTGGCCCGCTAGGTGACAAGGGCTCGACTGGAATAAAGGGGCCGCCAGGTCCGGCAGGAGAAAAGGGTCCTACCGGCCCGCTAGGTGACAAGGGCATATCGGGATTGAGGGGATCTCCCGGAGACAAGGGTGACAAGGGTTCGCAGGGCCCGCCAGGAGACAAGGGAATTACAGGTCCGCAGGGATCATCAGGTGAAAAAGGTCCGACAGGACAGACAGGTGTACAAGGTGAAAAGGGACTACATGGCGCGACAGGTTCCATTGGAGACAAGGGTGAAAAGGGGATCACCGGCCCGCCCGGCGACAAGGGTCCTATAGGGCCACTTGGTCACATTGGCGAAAAGGGATCAAAGGGACCCGAAGGCTCTGTCGGAGAAAAGGGCCCGCAAGGCCCACAGGGACCTGCAGGCGCAAAGGGACTCACGGGAGTTCCAGGCCCGCAGGGTGAAAAAGGTGAGCGCGGCATGTCAGGCCCGCAGGGTGAAAAGGGGCCGACTGGTCCACTAGGTACTATTGGTGACAAGGGGCCGCAAGGCTCGCAGGGATCTCAAGGCGAGCGCGGCGTGACAGGCCCCCCCGGAGAAAAAGGCCCGCAAGGTCCGCAGGGAATCCAAGGCCCGCAAGGCGAGCGCGGCCCGCACGGGCCAATAGGCGCGCCCGGAGAACCTGGAACGCCGGGGGAGCAGGGTCCCGTGGGTCCGTCAGGACCTAGAGGTCCGCCAGGTCCGCCCGGCGAGAGGGGACAGACTGGTGGCATGTCTTCAGAGCAAAAGGCAATATTCAAGGATCTTTTGGAGATTCTTACAATCAAGAACATCATCACTACCGAGGAGCAGATAAGGCTGATGAGCTACCTTTACTAGTGGCATTGAGGGCGTGGGTATGATGAGTGAAAAACCAAACAAGATTGATTTTGAGATGCTTGACTATAAGCGCCTAGAGCATGACTATGTCTCCTTTGAACTTGATGACGGTACAATAGTAAAGGTAAAGGTGGATCTAGACCGCGTCGGCAAGGCCATAAACCACAAGAATCCTGACGGCACACCACACTATGCAATCAGCACGGCAGTAAAGCTCTCGGTAATACCTCCTGACAAGAGGTTCTCCATGGAGAAAAAGATGGCCAAGGACAAGCCTCCGGGGCAAATGTTTAGTTGAGACTAGGCTGATCTGAAAAATTCGCCAACTGGCGATTGTTTGGTTTTGACGTTTACCGCTTTTTTGCAGTCTTTCTCTTGGCAGTACGCCTTTTGGGCGCCGCCTTTGAGGCAGACTTTCTAACGGTTCTTCTTTTGCGAGTCGTGGTCTTTTTTGCAGTCTTTCTCCTAGTGGTTTTCTTTGCAACCTTTCTTCTAGTGGTCTTTTTTGCAGTCTTTCTCCTAGTGGTTTTCTTTGCAACCTTTCTCTTTGGAGCAGCACGTCGCTTTGTTCTTCTTTTTGGTGCCGCCTTTGCAGTCTTTCTCGTCGTCTTGCGCCTTGTAGTCTTGCGCTTTGTAGTCGTCTTGCGTTTTGCAGCGGTCTTTCGCTTTGCAGCCATTACAGACACGGCATTATCATTGTTTTTGAGTAGCTAAACTAAACAAAGTTATACCAATTGATTACAATTAATACAGTTGTTTTTGTCTGCGATCAGAACTTATGATCAAAATCTGTGATCAAAACACGGATCATGTCCCGCGCTTTTTGATTATGGTCAGAACATCCTCGTCTTGCAATGTGTGCCCAAGACCCACGCGCTGTCCGCCAAATTTTACACTCTTTCCCCATACCAGACCATACCTGAACTCTCTTTTCATTCTACGGTGCAGTTTGTTGCAGATATCCTCTACCGTGTCACTCTCTCTTGCAATCAGCGGCTCTTTGTAGTCTGTTTCACCCCCCTTGGGACGCAGGTATATCCGGATGAACTTTAGTTTTTGATAGATTTTTTCCTTGAGCAGCTCGATGTTGATATCAGAGTTTGCAGAGACTTGCACCACTTCGGACTTTATCTTGCTGCACAAATCCTCTAGGAACTCGCCGTCTACAAGGTCTATCTTGTTGAGTATGGTAAGTGATTTTGAATAGCTAATGTTTCCTGCAATGTGGTCTGCAAGCTGCTCAGAGGTGAGATCTTCTCGCGTCACGACCCTGGCGCTCACTATCCCATAAAGGTGCAGTATGTCCTTGAGGTGTTTTTCTGTTATCTTTGTTAGCTTTACCTGCTGGGCTATTGCTATTCCGCCCATTCCTGCCTTTTCTATCGTGATGTTTGGAGGCAGCTGGTTGAGCCTTATTCCAATGTTGCCCAGCTCGTCTACTAGCACATTCTCGTGGTAGGGCTGAAACACGTCTAGCATTAATAGTACGAGGTCTGCAGATCTTGCTACTGAGAGTATCCGCTTTCCGAGTCCCTTGCCAGTTGATGCCCCCTTTATTATTCCGGGAAGATCCAGCACCTGTATTCTGGCGCCCCTGTATTCCATCATTCCAGGTACCACGGTAAGCGTTGTAAACTGGAACGCGCCGACTGTTGACTTTGCATCAGTCAGCTTGTTGAGCAGTGTAGACTTGCCGACGCTTGGCAGGCCGATAAATACTACAGTCGCATCCCCGGATCTTCTGACATCAAATCCGTCTGACTTTATCCCGGATTTTTTTACCAGATTGTCTTCTTGCTCGCGCTTTAGCTTGGCAATCTTTGCCTTGAGCAGTCCAATGTGGTGCTCTGTTGCCTTGTTTATCTGGGTTTTTGCCATCTCGTCTTGTATGGCCTTTATCTTTTCTGGAATCCCCATGTACCGAGCTTGGAATGAATCAAATAAAAACCGTAATTGCACACAGATATTATCAGGATGCGCGCCAGACGCAACATGAAAAGACTCGTATTTGCAGTCGATATTGACGGCACCATAACTGAGAACGGGGGAGGGAGGATTCACCTTGGCGCCCTGGGAGCCCTGCGAAGGCTGGTGCTGATGGGTCATGACGTGATATTTGTGACAGGCAGGTCGTCAGTCGAGGGCTTTTTGCTGGCAGTATTTGGGGGCATGACGCCGGTGTCTGTGGGAGAGAACGGTGGCTGCATTACGCTTGGGAATACAGAACACGTGCTGCTAGGAGACATTGCCCCGTGCAGGGCAGCTCTGGAAATACTCTGTGATTCGGTGGATGGTGTCTGTGAAAAGCCCGTGTTTCCCAGAATGACAGAGGTGGTACTAGAGAGGACATTTGATATTATAGCTGCAAGAAAAGCCCTGTCTGGAACTGGTGTGAATCTCTCTGATAGCGGATATGCGTGCCATATCAACTCTTCAGGTGTTGACAAGGGTTCTGGGTTCTCAGATCTTATGCAGAGGCGCTCGATATCTGCAGATGATGTGATAGCAATAGGGGACAGCGCTACTGATGTGCCGCTGTTTCGGGTGGCCGGAACCAGCGTAGCTCTTGGAAACGCATCAGAGCAGGTGAGATCAGAGGCCACAATTACCGTATCTGCTGGCGCAGGCGATGGCGTACTCGAGGCGCTAGATAAATTAGCGCCAAGATTCCCAGAGATGTAAGATGGCATTTGAGTCGTTTATTACAGAGATACAGTCGGGCCTGAAAAAAGTACTAGATGGTCTTGAGATATCTGGCGTGTCATATGTGGTAGAGCCTGCAAGGCCGGGGTTCGGAGATGCCAGCTCTAATCTGGCGTTCCTACTCTCAAAGGACCTCAAGAAAAGTCCAAGGGATATTGCAGTAATGATATCAAAACTCTACAGTCCAGAAGATCTGGTGTCAGGATGCGAGGCGCACCCGTCAGGCTATCTGAACTTTACTGCAAACTGGAACCGCCTCTGCAGAATAATCCTGACAGAGTCGGTGCTCGACGAGTACGGGAGCGCAGACGTGGGGGGCGGTTCTGAGATAATCGTAGAGCACACGAGCGTAAATCCAAACAAGGCACTACACATAGGACATGTCCGCAATATAGTGGTGGGTGATACAATCTCTAGGATTCTGTCCCGCGCAGGATACAAGGTTGGCGTGCTAAACTATGTCGATGACTCGGGGCTGCAGGTGGCAGATATTGTGCTGGGATTTAGGCACCTCGGATTTCCAGTAGAGCCTGCGGACGGGAAAAAGTTTGATCACTATTGCGGCGATGACGTGTATGTAAAGACGACAGAAATGTACGCATCTGATCCCGGACTGGAGAATGCCCGCAAGGAGGTACTCCGGGAGATGGAGGACGGAGATTCAGAGACTGCAAAATTTGCCGACATGATTACGCAAAGGGTTCTTGCATGTCAGCTGGAGACCTGCTGGAGGCTGTCAGTCACATATGACTGCCTGAACTTTGAGTCGCAGATAATACGGTCTGGCCTGTGGAACCGTATATTTGAAGACCTGAAGAAGAGGAATCTAGTCGAGTTTGAGGACACGGGCAAAAATGCCGGATGCTGGGTGATCCGGGGGAGTGGAGAAGAAGACAAGGTGCTAGTCAGAAGTAATGGCACTGCCACCTATATTGCAAAGGATATCCCGTATGCGGCATGGAAGCTCGGACTAGTAGATGACCCGTTCCATTATGTAAAATATGAGATAGAGCAGCCCGGATCCCGGGTGCTGTGGAAGACAGTACTCGAGCCTAACAATGAGGGCGGACCATCCCTTGCAGGCTCTCGCGTAATTACTGTAATTGATTCGAGGCAGGCCCGGCTGCAAAATATAATCACACAGCTGATGGCAAAGTTCAAGTCAGTACCTGACGCATACGTGCATCTCGGGTACGAGTCAGTTACGCTGAGTCCGGATACTGCCAAGACGCTTGGAATGGATACGGGCGGCAAGAGCGCGCAGATGTCCGGGAGAAAGGGCCTGTATGTGAGCGCAGACTCTGTATATGATACACTCGTGGAGAGAATCAGAACAGAGACAAAAAAGAGGCATCCGGAAATGAGTACTAGTGAGATTGAGAAAATAGCGCGTGATGTCGGGGTGGGGGTGATGCGCTATGAGATGATAAAGCAGGATCTAGACAAGATAATCGTCTTTGATCTGGCAAAGTCCCAGAGCCTAGAGGGCGATACTGCCCCGTACATCCAGTATGCCCATGCCCGTGCAGCCAGGATACTGGAAAAATCTAAAAGGGACATTCCTGTTAATGTTGATTATTCACTGCTTGATGGCAGGCCAGAGCTGGCACTCATCAAGGGAATCGGCATGCTCGAGGTGTGTGTCAGGGATGCCGCAAGAAACATGTCGCCAAAGGTAGTCTCTAGATACTGCCATGATCTGGCAGTCGCATTTAACACATTTTACGAAAAATCCCACGTGCTGAACCTGGATGATGAGAACCTGGAGAATGCCAGACTGTGTGTGGTAAATTCCTTCAAGATTACCATTGCAAGGGGGCTTGGCCTGCTAGGGATTGCGGCGCCTGACGTGATGTAGTGCAGTTGGTTGCACTAGTGGGCTATATTATATCACAGAGCGAATCTACTGAAAAGACACACAAGTGCAAAAAATACAGAAATTGGTGGGATGATCAAAATCTATGATTGTACAGAAAACATTTTGTATACTCGAGTCCAAGAATTCTATAAAACTCGCCAGTAAAAGCGAGAAAATCTCCAAAGACGGACTGAAAATTTCCTTGTCAATTTACGATCAGTAGATTTGCCATACATTTCATCTGCTAACTGTGGATAGACTGTAAACTTTTTAATTACACCCTGATGGGTTTCATACGTGCTTGCCCTATTGACACTCATACCACTATTTCTGCTGGTACTGGCAATTCCGCCTGCATTTGGGGCAGTCGATTTCACCACCGACAAGGAACTATACCACACAGGTGATATAGTAACAATATCCGGCACTGTCGAATATAATAAAAAAGTCCCGTTTGTGGTCATTAAGACTGCCTCTCTTGATTCTCCTCTGGCTGACATTGGTCAGCCGTCTCCAAACTCTGATGGCAGCTTTACACATTCGTTCAAACTCGCCGGGAACAACTGGAACACTGATGGGACATTCACAATAACAGTCGTGTATGATGAACAAAAAGCTGTAAAGACTGCCCAGTACCAAAAGGAACCGCCCAAATCAAAACCCGAGCCCAAGCAGGAAACCAAACCAGCGCCCAAACCAGAAACCAAACCCGACCCAGCGCCTGCAAAGCCAGACACACAGACTCCAAAACCTGATGCAAAGCCTGCCTTTGAAACCCTAAAGCTGCAGATCCCGGGCTTTCCATCATATGAAAAGTCACCACAATACTATGTAGACCGCTACAACTCTGAGCCAGAATACAAGTCGTGGTTTGACTCACAGTTTCCCTCGTATTCGATTAAAGATGTGGTGGGATACAAGCAGACACACATTGACGGCTTTCTATCAAGTGATGAATCCCCGCAATCCTACATTGACCGCTACAACTCTGAGCCAGAATACAAGTCGTGGTTTGACTCTCAATTTCCAGACACCTCTATCTACAACGTACTCGGATACGCCGACCCGGTTGCAATACCGCAATGGATAAAGAGTACCGCAAAGCAGTGGGGTGAAAAAGAGATATCCGAGTCTGATTTTGTGCCTGCAATCACATTCCTACTTGAGAATGATATTATCATGATATCAGAGATCCCGGATCCTGCAAATAATGACATTCCAAAGTGGGTCCGCAACAGCGCATACTGGTGGTCACAAGACCTGATAACCCAAGACGAGTTTCTCAACTCTATCAAATTCCTCATACGCGAGGGCCTAATCCCTGCAAACTAAAAATTTTAATTCCCCTCTTATCCTACAGATAATGTTGAAGGCTACATTTGGGGCAGGATGCTTTTGGCATGTGGAGGATCTGCTCTCAAAGACAAAGGGGGTAGAGTCGACCCGGGCAGGCTATACTGGAGGCGCCATGCCAGATCCCACATACGAGCAGGTATGCACTGATACGACCGGACACGCAGAGGCAGTGGAGGTAGAGTATGATCCAAATGTCGTCTCTTATGAGGATCTACTAGAGATATTCTGGAATAATCATGATCCCACCACAAAGGACCGCCAGGGCTATGATGTCGGCAGACAGTACCGCTCTGCCATATTCTTCCATTCTGACTCTCAAAAAGAGTCTGCCACAAAGTCCCGGGACGATCTTGAAAGATCCGGCAGGCATTCATCCCCGGTTGTAACAGAGATAGTACAGTCTGGAAAATTCTACCCCGCAGAGGAATACCACCAAAAATACCTCAAAAAGAAGGGCTATTGACTATTTCACAATGACTACTGGCATTGCTGCAGTGTGTATCACATAGTTTGAAATGCTGCCAAAAATCATCTGCTTTGCAGAGCTTCTACCGCGTGAGCCCATCACTATCATGTCGTGTTTGGGATTGCCGCGCGCAGTCTTGATTATAGTGTACCCTATCTCCCCCCTTGCAATCTTTTCCTTAAAGTCAATGGCGTTTTGGGCAGCAAGCACCTTTGCGGCATCCATGAATTTCTTCATCTGCGGACTAGGCTGATCATTTGAGCTGCCTTTCCCAAACTCTGAATGTGACTGCTCGTGTATACAGTAGAGTCCAGTGATTGTAGAGCCGCACCCCCTTGCTATTGTTATGGCAGTCTCTAGCCCGCGAATAGAGTTCTTTGAGCCGTCTAGTGGCACTAGTATCCTTGATATTTTTTTGCGGATCACACCATGCCTCAACATTACGCATTAAAAAACATGACGGGTGTCTAATCACACATGCGATTAAAACCTGTCCATCTGCAATGTGGTTTCCTGCCAGGATGTCATATCTGTCCTTCTACAATCTTTCTGAGTCCAGAGCACCTGTTCCGAATGGTGACTTCTGTTACTCCGGATGCCGTAGATATCTCCTTTTGCGACTTTGTCTCGCCCGTACTTATACATGCAAGATACAATGCCGCAGCCGCAATCCCCATCGGATCCTTTCCTGCAACAATCCCCGTCTTTTTTGCCCTGTCTAGAATCATCACTGCCTTGCGCTTGCTCTTTTCTCCGAGTCCTGCAATGCTTGCGATGCGGGCGACTCCGCGTATTGGGTCTGCCACGGGCATCTTTAGATCCATCTCGCGAAATATCAGACGGTAGCACCGGGCCACATCCTTGCGCCGTATGTTTATTCCGTCTGCAATGTCATCTAGCGTCCTGGGAGTCCCGGTGTTTCTACATGATGCATAAAGACAGGCTGCCACAAGGCCTTGGATGGAGCGGCCGCGAACCAGCTTTTTTTCCATTGCCTTGCGGTATATGTATGCGGCCTTTTCAATCACGGCATCAGTAAGTGCAAGCTTGTCTTTTAACTTGTCCATCTCGCTGAGGGCATGGCGGAGGTTCCTGTCTGCAGACGTGTGGGCATGACTGCGACTGTCCCATGTGCGCAGGCGCTCAATGGAGCTCTTCATACCTGCCGCAAGTGGCTTGCCAGTTGAATCCTTGTTTATAGATCCGATCACAGTGGAGAGTCCCATATCGTGCATGGTCAGCGAGGTTCCTGCGCCCACGCGCGCGCGGTTCTCACCGTCTGCTGCAAACGATCTCCATTCTGCACCAGTATCTGCAATGTGATCAGAAATGACAAAGCCGCACTTGCTGCAGAACATCTCACCAGTGGTATCATCAGTTATCATTTTTTTGCTTCCACAGGCAGGACATTTTTCTGCAGTCATTGGACCTTTGAGCATGTATTACTATAGTAGTTTGGCGCTTTTATTCCTTTTACCAATTCTACGCGTGTTTAGGTCTAGCTAATCTGCATCAGACAGTATGCAAACGAGGGCGTAAATGACGGGTACATTATATTTGATGCATCATCTACATGCTTTAGTCCTATCGAGTGGCCTATTTCATGCGTCATGACATGCTTTACACTCGAAATGTCATACAGCTGAAATGCCCCGTCACAATTATAGTCTCCAAGCGCCACCTCTACTGCACCCTTGCCTATGTGGGCATGCCCTAGTACCCCCTCGCCAATGTCGCGCACCACCCACGTAATCCACACGTTTGCCTCGTATTTTTTCTCCGTGACTATAAACTCAAATCTGGCCTCCCTGTCTCTAATGTTGAATCTTTGCTCCTCCCAGTATGCAAGGGATTCCTCTAGTGTGCTTTTGTGGTCAAGTGGCAGCCCGCTTGGCTGCTCGTTTACGTACACTGTATAGTATATCACCATGACCTCGTCGATTATAGAAAACACGGGATCTGGAAACCCGGTGGCAGCCTTTGCAACCTCTTCTTCAAAGTTCCATTTTTTATAGTCGCGCAGAAACTTTTTGATGACATCCTCGCTGGGATTTGGATATTCAATGTACCGCTTTTCCTTGTCTACTGCCCTTGTAACCTCTCTCACGTACTTTTTGAAGAGATCCGTCTCGCGCTTTACGTCCTCTGATGTCTTTGTGACCACATATTGAATGTTTTCAGTATTTATCAAGTGGTGGATTAGGGGTACAAGCTCTGCATCCCCTGCCCCTTTTGCCCACACGGCTGCCCCATCCCGTACAGATTCCAGAGTCCCGGGATCATCTAGCGCAGATACCTGCACTACACCTTGCACCAGCAGATACTCTAGGGCCGACCCAAACTCTGAATCATTTATCGCTCCGTCAAGCCATGCTGATGCAGTACCTCTTGCCCAGTCCGGGATAGTAGCAGAGTACACCTTGCTGTCTGTAGGTTTTGGAGTGGGGATGTATGGATATTTTGTGATTACCTTTTCTGCAAACTCTTTATAGTTTCTGACAGTGGTGCTGTTGGGGTCTAGCTCGTATGCCTTTTCAAAGTATGAGAGCGCCTCTTGATACTCTCCCAAATTGCCAAATCCCAGCCCCATTCCAGTCAGAGCCGTGACATCATCTGGCCTGTACTGGAGTATCGTAAAGAACTGCTCTAGTGAGTCAGGATGCCTGCCAACATTACTGTATGCAATGCCCTTTTTTTCCAGCGCATCAAAATTATTGGGAATCTCCTCTAGTATCTGGTCATAGAGACTAATGGCCTCGGGATACTCGCCTTTTTTAAAATGCATGCCTGCCTCTGCAAACCATTCCTCTGGTGTTTGCGCAAACGCGGGAGTCGTGCACGTCAGGACAAGCGCCATGATAAGGACATACCTCATGGCATGTATGGGTATTCTTCCATATTTTACATTATGCCCAATTCCAAAAGTTTGGAATGAAAATACGCTATATTTGGGGCTGGCGCAGTGCTGCTAGGCAGACCAAAACCAATGCAGAAAATCTCCAGACCTGGATGCCTGCAAGGCCTATACTGTCCCGTCATGTTTGCCTTGAAAATCTTTAATTCATGCCCTCACTTTTATCCATATAATGACTAGAATCGGGACGGGAGACAAACTCTATACGCTACGCCAAGAGATTCAAAGACTCCACGGCGACCTTGGGAAACTAGGCAAACCAGAAGACATGCCAGAACTCATCACATCTGCAAACATGCTCCGGGCAAACGAGCATCTCTCAGAGACTGGCAGCAAACAGACCGAACTGCTAGATGCCTATTCCAGATACTGCGAGACACTTGAGGAGATGCTGCTGGCAGTATTTGAGATTCAAAACGATCTCAAGGATATCCTAAAAGAGCAGTCAAAACTAATCCGCAAAAAACGCCCAAAAAAGCATCCTAGATGAGATCGCCTGCAGCCACTCTCGTACCTCCAACTACAAGGGCCCCGTCCCCGTCAATTCTTGATGCGATCCCAGATACGATGCCGCTTTGAGTATCCACTCTTACCTTGCTGCCTATGGTAGATGATCTCTTGCTCCACTCTGATACAATGTGATCCGTATTGTTGTCGTGCAGCTCATCGTAGATTTGCTCCAATTCTCTCAAAAATGCCTGCACCAACACTACTGGTTTAGAGTCCGAGTCAAGTGATGCGGCGCCATAAAATCCCGGGACTCCTTCAAGCTTCTCTTCTATAATACTTGCATCAACGTTATAGTTTATCCCTGCCCCCACAATCATCGAGCCAATGCGGTTTGATTCAAGTGATGCATCAACTAGGATTCCTGCCACTTTTTTTCCGTTTATGGTAACGTCATTTGGCCACCGCAGCTCGGGATGTACTCCAAGCGCCTTTTCTACTGCGACAGACAATGCAAGTGACACTGCAACGGGAAACAGGGTCATCACAGAGACATCAAACTTTGGATACAGCACTACAGAGAGCCATATCCCGCCGCGCATAGATACCCATCTCTTGGCAGAGCGCCCGCGCCCGCCTGTCTGCTCTGCTGCTATGATTACTGCGCCATCCATGTCAGGTGCTGCAAGCTTGCGCGCCTCATCCTGGGTAGATTCTGCTATATCCATATAGTATGCCTTTTGTCCGACAAATCTGGTCTGCAGTCCCGCAGTCACCTCCCACGGGTATGGCCTGTCAGTATTGCCTGCAAGGCGGTATCCGAGTTTTTGACTAGACTCTACAGTATATCCTAATTCTTGAATCTTTTTGATATGCTTCCAGACTGCTACTCTACTCATCCTCATGACATCGCTGAGATCCTGACCTGAAAGATACTCTGTACTGTGGCTTTGCAAAAATCGCAGCACCCTGAGCAGGCCTGACTCCTCTGAACTATACATGACTAGAACCCAATATCAAAGTCAAAGTCCCCTGCACCGGGATCTGCATCAGACATATCTGGGAGAAAGTCTGCCGCTGTCGCCCCGATCAAACCAAACATCAAACCAAACATGGCCATATCCATGACTCCAAAGAACATCATCATGGGAATAGACGACTTGTTCTCATCCATTACTTGTTTTAGACCCTCCTTGTTGCCAGTCTTGTATATGGCAGCCATCTTGCCCCACCCATCCTTTAATCCTACCATGCAGGTATCTACCTCTTTTTTTCCGGCATCAGTAGGCACTATCTCTATCTTTGTCCCAAGCCACCCCTTTCTCTCCTCTACCCTGATGAGCCCGGAATCTTCTAGGCGGCGCAGTATCGAGTCCAGCTCTTTTGGATTAATCCCTACAGTCCTCTGAATCTTTCCAAACTTGCTTATTCCGTGATTTATCGCCCCTAATACCATCATGTCATGCGAGTCCATAATGTGTGGTATTTGTAGTGGTTAAAAAATCTTTGATATGGTTATATTTCATGTATCTGTGAGTATATGGTGGACGATCAAAAGATCCGGAAAATTCTGGCACTACACAAGATAGCAGTAGTGGGCATGTCGCGTGACCCCTCAAAGGCGGCGCACTATGTCCCCAAGTATCTGCAAGAAAACGGCTATGAGATAGTGCCGGTAAATCCCGCAGCAGAAAAGATTCTAGGACTCAAATGTTATGACTCTATACTGTCTGTGAATGCTGATATAGTCGAGATATTCAGGCCATCAGAACTAGTGCTATCTTTTGTACAAGATGCGATAAAAATCAGACCAAAGGTGATATGGCTACAAGAGGGAATACACAGCAAACAGGCAGAAAATCTCGCAAGAGAAAATAAAATAGACATGGTATATGACAGATGCATGATGGCAGAGCACAAGAGGCTGTGCGCATGAGCTTTGATGAGTTTTGCGGCGAGATTGAAAACCTTGCCAAAAAGTACGGCAGAGACATGCCGGTAAAAGTAGAGCAGAATCCCCGGCGCGAGATTGCAAAGGTGTACGGACCACACATTACTCCAGTTGAGATGGCAAAAGACGGCCTTGATGGCATCTCGGAGCTTGCCTCTGATGTGGCAGAGCACCATCCCCACTGGGGGATTATCTCTGGCTGCTCTAGCATACTAGATACACTACTAGAGCGGTGGGACGACTCGCTGACTGGTGAGGATCTCTCGCAGATACGCTGGGATCTTGAGAGGATTAGCAGGGCGCTCGAATCTCAGAAATGATATGTGTACCATAGCTGTATAATTAGTAGTGTGTATAGTGGTATGTGTGCAAAACTCGCAGGAGATCCGGCGCGCAATACTAGCAAAGTGGCACGAATCACTATCTCAGTACGGCAATCTCTTCTCTGCTGATTCCATAAGCGGCTCTACTCCGCCGTCAGTCTTTGTGGGCTCTTTTAACTATCCAAAGGTGTTTGCAGGCCCAATGGTGCCGCCCATCCACGGGGATACGAGTTTATTTGATAGCCCGGAGATGTGGAAGGGTAAGACACTCGAAGAGATTGTAAACTTTAGGCTCAATCTGGTACGCGGGACACGGGCAGTCCCTGTAAATCAGACAGACGGGAGATACATTGAGTCTCTTCAAGAGGTGGCAATGTCATCCCGGCCTGCAGATTCAGAGCTGACCTTTGAGAGAGCACCATCTAAAATAATATCACTTGACGGGTATAGCGCCCCATCAGGCCCTGCAGCACCTGTAAAGACTGTTAAATTCTCTGACACGCCATCCCTCAGAGCAGTTGAAAAGGCGTTTTATGATCGTGACATGTCTGCACAGGATGCAGTGATGAGCTTGTATAATTCCGGAGTAGACATGTCTAGAATACAGAGATGCTTTAGCATTGGAATGCTGGGGCAAAAAAGAAGACTCGTTCCTACGCGCTGGAGCATTACTGCTACTGATGATATAGTATCAAAGTCTTTGGTGTGTGAGATACTTGATTATTCTGTGATTGACTCGTGTCAAGTGTTTTCATATTCACACTTGGGAAATGTCTTTTGTATAGTACTGTTTCCACACAGATGGGTCTATGAGATGATAGAGGCGTGGTACTCTGGTGGGATACTTGGGTTTGGCTCTGACTCTGAGGATGCCCGTGGAATAGACCACAAACCTGCAATTGCAGGCGCGTACCATGCTGCAAGGCTGGCAGTCGCAGAATATCTTGCAAGGATAAAACTGCAGGCAGGAGTGATAATACTCCGGGAGATACGGCCAGAGTATGCCATCCCAGTAGGTGTGTGGCAGATACGTGAAGGAATTAGAGAGGCAATGCGACAAAAGCCAGTTATACCTGATAATTTTGAGGATGCGCTAAATATGGCATCTAGTAAAACTAGCATTAGTAAATCAGAATGGCTATCACATGGGCGAATTCTAAAAATGTTGAGGCAAAAGAGCATCTCTGACTTTTTTTAATCTGATATGAAAAGATTTTTCAAACCCGTTTTTTTACTATACTGTATGGGAAAGAGACTCCAGATACTAGTAATTGGTAATAACACCCGTGGATGTACCTCTAAACATGAGGATCTTGCATATCAGACTGGCGCAGAGATAGCAAGATCCGGCTCTGTCCTAGTGACTGGCGGTCTTGGAGGGGTGATGAGTGCCGCCTCGCACGGGGCGCATGATGCAGGCGGCCTTGTGGTGGGCATAATCCCCCAGGATGATGCCTCACATGCAAACGAGTTTTGCGATATAGTGATTCCCACCGGCATGGGCCTGACTAGAGACTTTCTCAACGCTCTCAGTTCAGATGGTGTGATTATAATAGGCGGCGGCTCTGGCACGCTTTCAGAGGCATGCGCAGCCTATATGAGCAAAAAGCCAATGGTCGCTTTACGTCACATCAAGAGTATTGTAGACCCCTACATTGACCAATACCTTGATCATCGCAAACTCGTAAAAATAATTGGAGTAGACACACCAAAAGAGGCAGTCCAAATAATTTTAAATCTGACATCATCTCATTGATAGTAATAGCGGATCAGGCCTGTAAAACTCTCCATGCTTTGCCGCAAGTTTTTCCAACTCTGATACTATTGTATTAATCCCCACGTCTTTTGCAGTCTCAAAGAGTGGTTTTTTGAGGCCCAGTCCCAGCCGGGCTGCCTTTTCAATCTCTTCAATGTCACTTGCCTTGTTTGTGACAAGCCAGGCGGCGTTGTTTGTAATGTTTGCCACTAGCTGTATGGGATCACACCTTGATGCAATCTCTTCAGAGAGGGCCACTCGCTCGTATTTATCATCAGAGTACGTATAGTATCCTTTACCTGACTTTTGTCCCAGCTTTTTCCCCTCAAACATCTCACCTACTATATGGTGCGGATTGATTACCTTTTTGTCGCGCTGGTACATCTCTACTGTGGCCTTGTGAATAACATCCATTCCGGTAAAGTCTGCCAGCTCAAATATTCCCATGGGAAATCCCATCTTGAACTTTACTGCAGAGTCCACCTCTTCCAAAGTGGCACCTGTCCTGTCCCGGAGATAGCATGCCTCGTGCACCATTGGAATAAAGAGTCTGTTTATGATGAATCCCGGAACGTCTCTTCTGCATATTACTGCCTGTTTACCTATAGTTTCTACAAATTTTACAGTCATGTCAGTAATCTCTGTTGCCGTCTTTTCCCCGGGTATTATCTCTACTAGCTTCATTAATTGGGGCGGGTTGAAAAAGTGGATTCCAATAAACTTTTCAGGCCTAGACATGGTGCCTGCAATCTCTGTGATCGGAAGCGTACTTGTATTTGATGCAAAGACAGTCCTCTCATCTGCAACAGAGTCAAGCTCTGCATAGACTTTTTTCTTTAGCTCCATTATCTCTGGCACCACCTCTATTACCATGTCTGCCCCCACCACTGCATCCTTTAAATCCACGACGGGCCTTATCTTCTCTAATATTGTCCTTGATTCCTGGGGTGAAATCTTTTCTTTAGAGACCATCTTTTCTAGACTCCACTGAATCTTTTCCATGGCGCGATCCAAGTATTCCTGTTTAATGTCCCGGAGTGTCACATTGTACCCTGCCATTGCAGAGACCTGGGCTATCCCGTGGCCCATCACACCAGAGCCAAGCACTGCAATGTCTCTAATTTCCACACGACTATCTCCCCGTATCCTTTATAATGTATTTCTAACCCGATAATATCGTGGGCCTCTTTAAGCGTAGCAAAGACTCTACAGGTACAAAGTGCGATACATGCGGGACTGAACTGCATGACCCAGAGCGCCTAAAAAGACACATGAAAAAGGCGCACGGCAATGTACCTGCCAAAAAACTCGATCCCGGCGCAGGCGATGGCGGAACATGGTAGATTTTGACTCTGGCAAAAAGAACTTGCTGATATTTGTTGGCGCCTTTGTGGTGGTGGGAATAATAATGTCAACTGTGGTCTTTCCATTCTGGAACCTCATACGCGAGGACGTCTACGAGGAGACAGTAATACTGTCCAATGATGCAGGAACATGCTATGTGGAGACATTTGATGAGATTCCAAAGACCATACGCGACTGCACCAACCTGCCAGGGGATACTGTAACGATAAAGTTTGGCCGCGGCCTGGCGTGGGCGACAGTAACAAATCCGTAATGAAATGATTTTAATATTTCACCATACATACAATACCGTGGACTGTGTGTTCTGTAAGATTGTATCAGGTGAAATCCCGGCAAGAATCCTCAAAGAGACTATACACTCTGTCTCGTTTCTAGATGCGTTCCCGCTTGCAAGGGGTCATGTGCTTGTAATTCCAAAAAGCCATCATGTGAGAATTCAAGAACTAGATACAAAAGAGAATGCAGATTTATTTGGGCTGGTCCGCACAATGATCTCAGGCGTGGACTCTATTAGTGGCTCTACGCTTCTAGCAGTGCATAATGGTTCTGGAGCAGGTCAAGAAGTGCCGCATGTTCATGTCCACCTTGTTCCAAGAAGCAAAGATGATCATGCGGGCCCGATACACTCCATGTTTGATGGTGCAGTGAATCTGTCAGAATCAGAGATTGATAATGTGTGCAAGCTAGTAGGGGAACAGTCTCTCCCTTGAGGTGAGATCATCTACACTGATGGCCTTTGTAGGGCACGTCCTTGCGGCATTGATTATCTTGTTTACACCTGCCCCTTTTTGATTAATCACAGATGACTTTGGATTCGACTTGCTCTCCTTGTCAATGCTAAACACGCCTGGGGCCATGATCTCGCAGCTGCAGCATCCAATGCACAGACTCTCATCCACATTTACAAACAGATTCGGCTGCTTTGGAGGCTCTTTTGCCTTTTCATACTCGCCGTTTCTCCCGTCTGGTCTCACACGTGCATTATAGTCCTCCCAGAACTTTTTCTCATACTCTTTCCAGAATTCCGGATTGTTTTGCTCTAGGTCGTGGGTATATTTTGACCAGTCCTGCTCTGGAATATCTTTTGGGGCTCCCCACTGGGGCTTGCGCGTATCTGGCTCTTTGCGTGCGGGATTTTTTGCGCGTCTGTTCTTGAGGTGGTTGTAGGCCTCTGTTATTTTTTTGAATTCGTTGTCTTTTTGATCTCTTTTCCTGTCCGGATGCAGCTCTAGGGCAAGCCGCCGGTATGCCGTCTTTATCTCTTCTTGTGACGAGCCATCTGCAATGTTTAGCGCCTTGAGGGCCTGTGAGGTGTTCACAATATATGATATGTCCTAGCATGTTAAAAAGAATTTGTATAAATCCGGCCGTCTCTTGTGCCTACTATATAATGCCTGTAGTCGTACTCTTAAAGTCTGACTCGTACCACGTGGTTTTATACTGTTTGCTGCGTCCCAGTATGTTTATCGCAATATGTGAAAATGTCTCCGGACCAGTCGATCCGTGCGTGTGGAGCATGCCTGCCGGAATGTATACGACATCCCCGTCATTTATCGTAATTCTCTGCGTTTTTTTTATCGCAAAGTTGGCCCTTGCACGTGTTCCAATTAGTATCTGATCGCCGTCGTGTTTGTGCAGCTTTGTGCGCGACCTGCGCTCAAAGTGGACGTGATACATGTCCTGTCTTTTTGATTTGATTTTTTTTGAGAGCACCTTCATCCAAGTTTTACCCGTAAACCAGTCCGGATTTACGCTGCGTTGCTGGCTCTTGCCGTAAATACTCGTCTTTTCCATTATATGCGCTCCAGTATCTTTTTCTTTTTTGCCTGGAACTCTTTTTCCGTGATTATCTTGCTTTTTCTGAGCTTGCCGAGTCTCTCTAGTATCTCTAAATCCTCTTGCGTGTTTGATGTAATCTTTTTTGCAGCAGACATGCCTTTTGAGATATTGCTCATGCCGCGGCTCTTTAGCGAGTCGCGCTCTTTTTTTGCCCTGGCATGGATGCCGCGGCTGGTACTTGCCGCCTGCTTTGCAGTAATTGCCCCCAGAGCGACTGCCTCATCTAGGACGCGGTCTGCCTTTTTTATCCCGTCTTGCAGAGCCACATCTGCCTTTTTGAGGAGCTTTTCAATGTGTCCCTGTGTTGCCATGGTTTTGGTATAATGTTAATTCTATTATTTCTTTGCACGAATGTACGGTAAGAGGTCAGGTATCTAGTGCAGTTTGACATCATCTCAGGCACTAGATTGAACCACCGCCTAACTTCAAACATCATCTTCGTGCCAGACCTGACCGCCTACCTCAAGCGCCATGTTTGTATATCCCTCTGTCATCTTCTCCTGCTCCCTACTGTGCCTTCCTTTTGGTCACGCAGTGGTGTCCTATTTGTCCATGGTGTTTATACGATCACTTTCCTACCCAAATATAATGCAGAATCCAGTGTATCGCAAGATGACTAGTATACTACTAGTAGGTATAACGATCGCAGGCGGACTCACCATTGTATTTCCAGGCATCACACCAGATGCCCACGCAGTCCCAAAGAGTCAGGCACACCTGAACATCTCAAATGACAGGTTTACAGATACTATGAGTCTAGGTAAGACAGGCTCCACTGACGGAACACTACCTGCCTCTGATGATGATGAGATTAGTGTCTCTTACGAGTTTTCAAAAGATGAAACAGTAGTGACAAAGTCACTAATAAGATGGAACATTGCAGAGGTAGAATGGCTTCAGGCATCATATCCTGCAAGCGGAACTGGCATTGTAAGGGTAATTGATCCAGACATGAACCTAAACCCAGAGGCAGTTGATAATTTCGAGATAAAGATACGTGCAGACTCTAGCGGTGGAATCTCACTTACGGTAACTGAAACCCAAAAGGCCAGCGGCATATTTGAGGGTACGGTATTTTTCACCACTACTGACAAGGGCAGCGGCAGCAGGCTCCGCGTAGAAGAAGGCGATACGATTACTGCCCGATACGATGACAATACGCTGCCAGACCCGTACAATCCGCGCGACCAAATAACAGTATCTGCTACTGCACTGATTGGAACCATTGTCCCTCCACTTGAGCGTGTACTTGTAAGTAATCTCAGACTGGTAGACATCTCTGAAAACTCGTTAGATGTTGTCACAATGGATCAGCAGTTCCATGTGGTTGCAGATTTGACAAACGAACAGGACAAGGACCAGCCGTTTGCATATATAGTGAAGATTCAAAACGAAGACCAAGTGACTGTCTTTTTGGCATGGTTCAAGGGCGACTTGGTACCATCTCAGTTCTTCAGCCCGGCAGTGGCATGGATGCCTTTGGAGTCCGGGGCATACAAGATTACAGTCTTTGTCTGGGAGTCTGTAAGCAATCTGACGGCGCTCTCACCACCTGTAGAGACGACTACAACTGTCCGCTAGTATTTTTCCCGATCCCCGTATGATGTATTTTAGATGTTGCATCATGCCCATATTGTCGATATGATTCTACAATCCGGTCATGCTGGCTCTTTGTTAAAGATGTGATGAAACGGCACGAATTGATTTAATAGGTAGGCGTCATACATGTGTACGGTTGGCTGGAAACAGACATGATGTCAGGATTGTAGTGCTTCGAAAAGCGATGGATGAGGATGCGGCAATGGCTGCAATTGAGCGCAAAAAGACAAAGCCGTTTGGCTCTCTCTTTGGCCCCGGACGCAAGGACATACAGGTGCATTCCCTCAAGATGTACTATGAGTGTCTGCTGCGCGCATCTGGAAGATACACTGCACACTATTACAGGCCCTCAAAGTATACCATATCAGTCGACTCTAATGTGCGCGAGGTGGTAATTGGTGAGGGAGTATTTCCGATAAGGAAAAAGTCGCGCCTTGAGAGGGTGTTTGTGGGAAAAAAGGGCAAAAACAAGGTGGATTTAAAGATTGAAGACCACGTGTTTGTAGAACACAAGACAGACATTACATTTGATCATTACGGCAAGGAATCAAAGTTCCCGTACAAGCTCAACTCTTCTACCATGGAGAACTATCCAAAACGACTGCTGGAGAAGACTGATTCAAAGATAAAAAAATCCTCAATGACCCACGAGGGGCTAGTCAAAAAACTAGAGTCCAGGCTAAAAAAAGACCTGGAAGACGAGGTGCGCGAATTAGAAGAAGAGTTTACTCTGTGTGAGATTGCAGAGGTGTATGTGCCAGTGTACGAGGCGCGATTAATTGGCCCAAAGAAAAAGATAGGCATACTGCGTCTTGATGCCGCCCGAAAACAGTTAATCTAAATTTTTGCAATGGCCCGGAATTTAGAGTCATTGTGTAGTAGTGTGAATGCCTTTTCTTCTCTTGCCCACTGCCTGACCATCTTTGGGTTCTTGCCAAATGCCCTCTTTAGAAATCCCATGGCCTCTGGATATCTTTCTAGTGCCGCCATGCTCCTAGACACGGCATAAAGCATGTTTACATTGTCCCTGTATGCTGGATTTACTGCATCAAAGATATTTAGCGCCTCTTTGTGGCGTCCAAGCTCGCCCATCTGTATTCCCTTTTGAAATAATGCGTCATGGTGCTGCGGATGTTTCTTGTACACCTTTGTAAAACAGGCCAGCGCATCGTCGTGTTTTTTTAGCTTGCCAAGCACTATACCCTTGTAGAACAGGGCGTTTGGTTTTTTGGGATCCATTGTTATAGCTTTTTCAAGCATCTGTAGCGCCCCCTCTTGATCCCGGAGCTTGTCTAGTAATACGCCATTGTTAAAGTAGGAAGCCGCATATTTTGGGTCAGCCTCTATTGCCCTGGTGTAGCAGTCTGCGGCATCCTGTATGTTTCCAAGCTCTGCGAGCGCTATTCCCTTGTTGTTGAGTGCCGGCGCGTCATCTGGCTTTATCTGCAATATCCTATCAAAGCACGTTATGGCATCTGTGTATTTTTTTATCTGGTTGAGCGCAAGGCCGCAGCCTTGCAGGGCCTCTGTATTTTCTGGCTCCTGCCTGAGCACCTCGGCAAACCGGGATGCTGCCTTTTTTGGCTGGTTCTGCCTCACCATGGTTATTGCCTCGTGCATCAACTGATCCGGATTCTTTTTTGAGCCAAACAGCCCCATGGTGTGTCATGGTGTGGGGAGGCTAATGAAAGTTTGGCTGGAATGCACTAGGATACGCTTAATTTGAATTCACATAAATGGTAAATGTTGGCAGATTTAGAAATCAGATATACCTCTGATAAGATTCACGCGCACAAGTGGCCTATGGACTCGCCTGTCTGGGATGATGCCACTCGAAGGAGAATTGACGGGATTAACGGGACGGAGCCCAGGCAGGTTGTAGTCAGGGGCACCTCTGTACTGGTACAAGATGTAGAGTTTTGCTCTATAGGTAAAGTGGGCGTATCTGTGCCTTTTTTCAAGCGCGAGTGCACCATGATATTTGAGGCAAAATTTAACAGGTTTTTTGCGCACGTCCATATCACTACAAGGTCTGACTATATACGGATATTTGACAGGCTGGTGTCGTGGCGGGACTCAAACTCCCTCTGATGCACGTATCATCTTTTTAATGTCTGACTCTGTATGTGCGGCAGATATCGCCCCGAGCTTTCCAGGCAAGAGAAATATCCCGTCGTGCGCAATCATCTTAAAATGGTACTTGTGCAGCATTTCTGTATCGCACTGCGCGGCCTGGCGCGAGTCAGTTATCTCTACTGTATCATCTTTGATAAAGTGTGTCATAAACAGCGAGCCCTTGCCGGTAACTATCACCCTGCCATCAAAGACGCGCCCCAGCTCCCTTCTGGTATAGTCGCCTAGCCTGTTGATTCTTGCGTATGTGGATTTTTCTGACTTTAAATGGTATAGTGTTGCATACCCTGCAGTCATTGACGCGGGGTTTGCAGAAAACGTCCCGCCCCCAATGTACGAGCGCTCTGTCTTTTTTCTCGAACTAGTGTCTGCGTGGTTCATTATCTCGTCTTTACCACATATCACTCCGATGGAGAGTCCGCCTCCCACTATTTTACCAAGTGTTACAATGTCGGGATCAAGTCCCATTGTGGGGTATATGCATCCGTATCTGAATCTAAACCCGGTTACAATCTCATCTAGCATGAACAATGAATTGTTCTTGTGCACAAACTCTTCAATTCCTCTTAGATATTGTGGTGTGGCAGGAATGCATCCTCCCCCTCCGAGCACGGGCTCTATTATTACTCCTGCCAGATCCCTTGCATGTCTGCCCAGTATTTTGAGTGATTCCTCCAAGTTGTTGTAGGGTATGGATATTATCTTCTCCTGACCTACCATGCCAGTTCCCTCTGAGACATTAAATGGCCAGTTGACTGTCTTTAACAGATCTGATGTATAGCCGTGCCATCCGCCATCTACCTTTGCAATTACCTTTCTACCAGTGTACGAGCGCGCAAGCCTGACTGCATACATTGCAGCTTCTGTCCCTGATGTGACGTAACGAATTTTTTCTGCAACCGGTACTGCGCGAGATAAAAGGTCTGAGAGTAGCATGGTCTGCTCGTTTACCACTCCGTACATCCACCCCTTTCTTATCTGATTGTTTAGCGCATCCCTCACATTTGGAGGAGCATGCCCCAGTATCAAACTCCAGTGACCCATCCAATAGTCCGTATAGTGGTTCTCATCCACGTCTGCAAGATTCTTTCCTGCAGAGGATTTTACTACAAACGGATATGGATCAAAATACCTAATGTTATGACTTACTCCCCCCACATGCATC
Organism: Nitrosopumilus sp. D6; assembly: GCA_003724325.1. GTDB lineage: Archaea > Thermoproteota > Nitrososphaeria > Nitrososphaerales > Nitrosopumilaceae > Nitrosopumilus. The sequence goes on from RHFD01000023.1 coordinate 31,791, forward strand.
CTAGCGGATCTGCCAAACATTCTGGCAGACTTTGGAGTCTTTTTCTTGTATTCCCGGGTATAATCCCTCAAAACCGATCTATTTGTCATGTGACACAATTTTAACTAGATGATCTTACCAAAGATCAGGCGTGATTTCACGCATGGTTTATATGGATTCTGCCTATTCGGGCTTTTGCATACGTAACGCAATAGGCGGCGCTTGTGATGAAAGCATGGCATTATGCCATTTTGTGATTCGCGGGCCTCCAGTTACGCATACAAGATGAGGCTCTGACCAAGAGGTCAGTTCTGAGATGTGAAGACAATGTGCATCCGCCAATTCCTAGTACAGAATTGTGCTAAAATTAAATCAGAATCCGGTTGATCCTGCCGGACCTGACTGCTATCGGATTGATACTAAGCCATGCGAGTCATTGTGGTAACACAAGGCAGACGGCTCAGTAACGCGTAGTCAACCTACCCTGTGGACGGGAATAACCTCGGGAAACTGAGAATAATTCCCGATAGAACATAATGCCTGGAATGGTTTATGTTCCAAATGATTTATCGCCACAGGATGGGACTGCGGCCTATCAGTTTGTTGGTGAGGTAATGGCCCACCAAGACTATTACAGGTACGGGCTCTGAGAGGAGTAGCCCGGAGATGGGTACTGAGACACGGACCCAGGCCCTATGGGGCGCAGCAGGCGAGAAAACTTTGCAATGTGCGAAAGCACGACAAGGTTAATCCGAGTGGTTTCTGCTAAAGGAACCTTTTGCTAGTCCTAGAAACACTAGTGAATAAGGGGTGGGCAAGTTCTGGTGTCAGCCGCCGCGGTAAAACCAGCACCTCAAGTGGTCAGGATGATTATTGGGCCTAAAGCATCCGTAGCCTGCTCTGTAAGTTTTCGGTTAAATCTGTACGCTCAACGTACAGGCTGCCGGGAATACTGCAGAGCTAGGGAGTGGGAGAGGTAGACGGTACTCGGTAGGAAGGGGTAAAATCCTTTGATCTATTGATGACCACCTGTGGCGAAGGCGGTCTACCAGAACACGTCCGACGGTGAGGGATGAAAGCTGGGGGAGCAAACCGGATTAGATACCCGGGTAGTCCCAGCTGTAAACTATGCAAACTCAATGATGCATTGGCCATGGAGCTAATGCAGTGTTGCAGGGAAGCCGTTAAGTTTGCCGCCTGGGAAGTACGTACGCAAGTATGAAACTTAAAGGAATTGGCGGGGGAGCACCACAAGGGGTGAAGCCTGCGGTTCAATTGGAGTCAACGCCAGAAATCTTACCCGGAGAGACAGCAGGATGAAGGTCAGGCTGAAGACTTTACCAGACAAGCTGAGAGGTGGTGCATGGCCGTCGCCAGCTCGTGCCGTGAGATGTCCTGTTAAGTCAGGTAACGAGCGAGATCCCTGCTGTTAGTTGCCACCATTACTCTCAGGAGTAGTGGGGCGAATTAATGGGACCGCCGTAGTTAATACGGAGGAAGGAAGGGGCCACGGCAGGTCAGTATGCCCCGAAACTCTGGGGCCACACGCGGGCTGCAATGGTAATGACAGTGGGTTCCGAATCCGAAAGGAGGAGGTAATCCTCAAACATTACCACAGTTATGACTGAGGGCTGCAACTCGCCCTCACGAATATGGAATCCCTAGTAACTGCGTGTCATTATCGCGCGGTGAATACGTCCCTGCTCCTTGCACACACCGCCCGTCGTTTCATTGAAGTGAGCTTTTAGCGAGGTGACGTCTAATTGGCGTTATCGAACTTGAGGTTCGTGACAAGGGAAAAGTCGTAACAAGGTGACCGTAGGGGAACCTGCGGTCGGATCACCTCCTTAGAAATACGAAGAATGGCGGATGCACAGTCTTCACACATCGATGCAATGCATCACTAACGTGATGTATGAAGGATGTAGCGGGGTCCCCCCCAGGGGGCTTTGCGATGATCGTCGCGCATAGTCGTGTAATACGTGGCTGAATTTGCCGGTGTAAAGACGCCAATAGGTGGATTGCTAGGCTTGAGGAGAGATGAAGGACGTGGCAAGCTGCGATAAGCTCGGGGTAGGCGCACGCAACCCTTGATCCCGAGATGTCCGAATGAGAATCTTGCACATTTGTGCATTCCAGTGTCAAAGCTGGAAGTCGAACCGTGGGAATTGAAGCATCTTAGTACCACGTGGAAGAGAAATCAATAGAGATTTCCCAAGTAGAGGCGATCGAAAAGGAAAGAGCCCAAACTGAATCCTTCGGGAGATGTGGTGTTTTGGCATGGAGTCATGGAATCTTGGAGCACAGCCGAAATGATCTGGAAAGTTCTGGCATAGAGGGTGAAACCCCCCTAGGCAAAGTGCAAAGAGTCCTATCCATGCCCGAGTAGTTGTCCTTGGTAGTGGGCAATGAATACGGGTGAAAGTAGCATCCGAGGCTAAATATCTCTCAAGACCGATAGTGGACTAGTACCGTGAGGGAAAGCTGAAAAGTACCCCGGAAGGGGGTTGAAAAGTGCATGAAACCTATTGGTTACAGACGTGCATGGCGCGAAAGGCGGTTTTTTCAGACTGGAGATTCTAGCAATAGGGTTGAAGGTTTGATGTTCAAACCGCCGGCGTCATGCGTTCCGTCTCGAAACACGGGCCAGGGAGCTAACCGTCATGGCAAGCCTAAGCCTTCAAAGGTGGAGGCGAAGGGAAACCGAGTTCTCGCAGCATTGTGAGGAGAAGCGTGTGAAAGTGCGTAGAGTCATGGCGGCTAGGCTAGAAGCCAGTCGATCTATTCCTGAGCTAGATGAAGGCGGGCGAAAGCCCGCTGGAGGTCTTAAGACGTTCTGACGTGCAAATCGTTGTTGTGACTTGGGAATAGGGGTCAAAAACCAATCTAGACTGGCGCTCGCTAGTTCCAACCGAAGCGTCTCGCAGGGCGTGCTTTGTGGAGGTAGTATTTCCGGTAGAGCACTGATAGAGCGGCGCGGGGGAGAGATCCCTCACCGTTCATTCAAACTCCGAACGGATATACATCGTAGAAGCAAGGACACGGGTTCGTGTGGCGTAAGGCTCACGACCGAAAGGGGTTTAACCCAGACTAGAGTTAAGGTCCCCAAATCTCTGCTAAGTGTCAAGCTAAAGAGCGTATTCTCGCCAAGACAGCAGGGAGGTAAGCTCAGAAGCAGCTATCCTTTAAAAAGTGTGTAACAACTTACCTGCCGAGGGAGAATGCCTCAAAAACGGACGGGGCTAAAGCAGAGTACCGATACTCTGGATAATCACCAGTATAGGTGATTCGTGGTAGGTTGGCGTAGTGATTGGGTCGAAGCAGGGCGGTGACGTCCTGTGGACCGGTTTCTATTGCAGATCCTGGCGGCAGTAACAGCATAGTATGGTGAGAATCCATACCACCGAAAGCGCAAGGGTTTCCAGGCAATGCGTTATCAGCCTGGAGTTAGTCGATCCTAAGGTCTGCCTCAACAGAGTAGATCGAAAGGGAAATTAGTTAATATTCTAATACCTTGCATAGAGCGTTTGAGCTGTATGGTTCGCTTCCGGATAGGGGTTGTACAACCGTCGTTGTATCTAACTGTTCGAGTACCGGGGAGTGTCGTAATGACGAGAACCGGTACGAGGCAGAAATGGCTTCGCGTTAGCGGAGTTTCCCTGATTCCAGGAGACCATGAAAGATTGTGCAGTTAGCAATATGCAAGTTCGTACCCAGAACCGACACAGGTGCGCAGGCTTAGAAAGCTAAGGTGCTACGGGTATACCGTATGGCGAGGGAATTCGGCAAATTAGTCCTGTAGCTTAGGTATAAGGGATGCCTGCGGTCTTCATGAGGAATGGGGATCGCAGGTTGCAATGACAAGGGGGTTTCGACTGTTTAATAAAAACACAGGCGACTGCTAGTCCGAAAGGATTTGTATAGTCGCTGAATCCTGGCCGGTGCCGGTACCTAAAACTTGGGTTCAACCGAGCTAAGGGCCGGTTAACGCCGGGAGTAACTCTGACTCTCTTAAGGTAGCCAAATGCCTTGTCGGGTAAGTTCCGACGCGCATGAATGGAACAACGAGAGCCCCACTGTCCCCGCCTACAACCCGGTGAAGCCACATAAGGTGGACGAACAGTCCATCGCCTTCCATCGGGGAGAGAAGACCCCGTGGAGTTTTACTGCAGCTTGTGCTTGTGGTATAGTAAGAATTGCACAGGGTATCTGGGAGCTATGCCCAGCGTTCTCCGGGATGCTGGGAAGCAACGATGTAACACCAGACTCTTTTTGCAGTACCACTCATCCAGTGAAGACTGGAGACACGTGCAGGTGGGCAGTTCGGCTGGGGCGGCACCCCTTTGAAAAGATATCAAAGGGGCCCAAAGTTGAGTTCAAACGGGGCAGAAATCCGTTGAAGAGGGCAAAGCCAAAAACTCGACTGAATGGGTTTCCAAACGCACGGAATCCATAGACGAAAGTCTGGCTTAGCGATCCTTCGTGTGCCCACTATTGGGGCCCGGAGGTGACAGAAAAATTACCCCAGGGATAACAGGCTCGTCGCGGGCGAGAGCTCCTATCGACCCCGCGGTTTGGTACCTCGATGTCGGCTTTTCCTATCCTGGTCCTGCAGCAGGGGCCAAGGGTGAGGCTGCTCGCCTATTAAAAGGGAACATGAGCTGGGTTTAGACCGTCGTGAGACAGGTCGGTCTCTGCCTGATGGAAGCGTGAATAACTGAGGGGAAGTTGCTCCTAGTACGAGAGGAACAGAGCAGCGTGGCCACTGGTCTACCGGTTGTCTGACAAGGCAGGCCGGGCAGCTAAGCCGTTTAGGCTAAGTGCTGAAAGCATCTAAGCACGAATCCTATCCCGAGACAAGTTATTCTTTCAATAGATGAAGGTCGGCAGCAGAAGACTGCGTTGATAGGAAGGTGGTGTAGATCACAAGCTTCGGCGAGTGGTGAGCCAGCCTTTACTAACAGACCAACACATCGGTTCAGCCACATACATAGAGACTATGCGCGATGATTCATCATTTTAGATGATTCATTATATTACACGACATATTTTTTTAAATGTACTCTAGCGGATGCTGTGTACTGATTCCATTTTACACGATTTTTTTTAAAATATCTAGCGGATGCTGTGTAATGGTTTTATTTTACACTTTTTAATATCTAGTATCATTTTCGTGAAGGGTATTGTAATGTTTGATGGATTCTTGAAGCTCTTCTTTTGATACCATGCCTCCAGATTCCATCCTTGCAAACATTTCCGGATAGATAAATTCACGCTCTGAATACTGTAGTACCTTTTCATAGTCTTTTGCAAAATAGTGTTGTGCCTCGTCTCCTCCGGATGTATCCTTTGTGGGCAGGCCGTATGCATGTGCAAGCACGTCGTGTTTTAGTCCCTTTGAACGGTACGAGTTTAACGGCATGTGCATCTGTAATAAATCCAGAATCAGCGGCTTTCTTAATAGCCAGTGATGAATCCACTTATCCTCTGCTATCTTGTGGAACACCATCCTGTTGTAGAGAAACGCCATGTCAAAGCCTAGTATGTTGTGGCCAATTATTCGTAGCTTGTCACCTTTGCCGCGCTGCAACTCCATTACAGTATTGTAGAATTTTTCAAGCATTCCCTTTTCACCGTCCTCCCACTCTTTTAGGCGAAATATGTGGGCGTCGTTTATTCTATATGTTATCAGGATTATCCTCCCATCAAAGGGAGTCAG
>RHFD01000091.1 GCA_003724325.1 Nitrosopumilus sp. D6
GATTTATCTCCTGCGTGGAGGTGGTGACGAGTCAAAAAAACAATGGTTTATGAGGATTGGTGGGTTTGAACTTGGGGAATACCTGCATCAGGACGGTATTAGTGGGACGGACAAGTTCTGGAACGAGACGCTACTTGGCCAGATGATTCCGTTTAGCCTGCTTGGGTATGTCCAGCCAAATGACTTTAACCAGCAGTCTAAAACATACGTCCCGGGATATATAGGTCTGTACGAAAAGAACATCAAATATCCAAAAGATGGTGACGGACCACTCCGACTAGTCTATGCATCACCAAGCTATACTGAAGGACAAAGCCCGGTAATTGGTGTCTTTGTCTACGAAGTAAACAAGGACTATGTCCCGGCGCCCTGAGAGTATCTCTCTGCAAGTCTGTACCGCATGTACTTGTCATCAGGTGAGAACTTTGCCGGATGCGCAGATACCGTATCCTCTGCGCATACGGGACATTTTGTTTTTAACGTATACCTCCTGCACTTGGAGCATCTTCGGAGCTGGAACTTCACCTCAATTATCCCTCGTCTTTTTTGACTCTTCTCTGGTAAACTTGAATGTGCCCTTTTTCTTTTCAATTCCTGTCTGAATCTCTGCAATTACCGGCTTGAGGGACTTTTCAGCGGATTTAAAATTATCAGAGGTGACTGCCAGCCTGTACTTTGGAGCGCCTAGATATGTAATATCCATGGAGGAGTCTTTTTTGAGCACGCCAAGCAGGATCTTTTTAATTATCTCGACCCCGTCAGTCTTTGTACTTGTAATCTCCATGATGCCGCGAATCTCAACTGACGGGAGCTTTATCTTTGAGCATATCTCCTCTATTACTGTGGCAGTTTTTTTTGCCAGCTTTAGATCCTTTACCGAATCAATCCCGTCCCTTCCAATAGCTATAAACGCATCATACACGGAATCATACTTTGAGTATATCTTGTCTTCCAGTTTTTCAATCTCCTTGTCAGATATTTCTGCCTTTTCCTTTACATTCTGGAGTAGTGTCTTGCCTTTTTCAAACTTTTTTACCTCTTTGAGTTTCTGCTTTTTTTGATCCTTTGAGACCTGCTTTAGCGATAGGTCAATGTCTCCCCTATCCGGATTGACTTTTTTTACAAGCAGTACCTTTTTCTCCCCGTTCTTTACGTACCTGTTGATGGATCGTATCCACCCGGGGGCGATCTCTGAAATATGCAAAAATCCCCTGACATCCTCATATTCATCCAGAGTTACATATGCTCCCTGATCCATCACTTTTGAGACAGTCGCAAGTATTATCTCACCCTGTTCTGGCATCTCTACTACAGTCATTTCTTGTAGGACTCTTTCCTGTGTAAATTAATGTTGCCCGTCAAAAGTCTATTCCCTTTCTGGCCTTTATGCCGCGCTTAAACGGGTGCTTTACCTCCCTCATCTCAGTGACTAGATCTGCAGCCTCGATTACCTCGTCTGTTGCATGATTTCCAGTCAGTATCAGGTCTGTTCCCGGAGGCCTGGATTTTATCAGCCCCAGCACGTCATTTGCAGTAATCAGCCCCAGATTTACCGCATAGTTGATCTCATCTAGTATTATGATATCGTATCTTCCGGACTTTATTCTCTCACTACTCATCCTTGCAGCCTCTGCCGCCGCCCTCACATGATCCTCCCTTGGACTCTTGTCATCAATTATGCCTACAAACCCCTCCCCTGCTGCGAGAATCTCAAATTCCGGCATGAGTCGCTTGTACGAGTCTGCCTCGCCATAGTGCCACGAGCCCTTGATGAATTGAATCATGCAGATCTTCTTTCCATATCCTGCAGCCCGCAGCGCGATTCCTAGGGCGGCAGTCGTCTTTCCCTTACCGCCTCCTGTATACACGATGACCAAACCGTCACTATCCATGTGTATGATCCCGGGGAGTCAGGCTAAAAACATTGAGTATGGCATAAACCAATTTAAGTAAAAACGATTCCAGTCATACAACTTGAAGATTCCCAGAATAGTGATAGCAGGTGCCACAAGCGGGGTTGGCAAGACGTCTGTGACATGCGCCGTGATACGCGCCCTGCAAAAGAGAGGCCGTACCGTCAGACCCTTCAAGGTGGGTCCGGACTATATCGATCCGGGATATCTCTCTAGTATCTCTGGTATGGAGGCGTACAATCTTGATGTCTGGCTGATGGGCAAAAGGCAGCTCCTTGAGAGCTTTGTATCCCACTCTGACTCAGACGTATCGGTAATTGAGGGGGTAATGGGATACTATGACGGCTCTGACGGGGACACAAATAATGCAAGCACGCACCATGTCGCATCCATAACAAAGTCACCGGTTCTGCTAGTCCTTGATGCGGGTAAAACCGCACGCTCCATTGCAGCCACGGCACTTGGATTCCAAAAATTCCACAAAAATTCGCGCATATCTGGGATAATACTCAACAAGATCGGCAGCAAGAGGCATGAAATATTGTGCAGAACGGCGCTAAAAAGAATGGGAATTCCAGTGGTAGGGGTCATACCGCGAATGGAATTACACATAGAGTCAAGACATCTGGGATTAATCCCTACACCAGAAGACAGGAATCTCGGAAAAAAGATCAAGAAAATATCAGACACACTATCACAATATCTTGATACATTTCAAATTCTCAAGATAGCAACCAACCAGACATCTCTTCCCGGAAAGCCCAGACCTGCATACAAAAAACCCACAGTTACAATCGCAGTGGCACTTGATGAATCATTCAACTTTTACTATCAGGATAATTTGGAGGCACTTCAAAGGGAGGGCGCCATTTTAAAATTCTTTAGTCCCATCAAAAGTAAAAAGATCCCGCAATGTGACGGACTCTACATCGGGGGAGGATTCCCAGAGATACTAGCAGACAAACTTGAAAAGAACCATGCCATGAAAAAAGCCGTAAAAAAACTAGCAGAAGACGGCATGCCCCTGTATGCAGAGTGTGGGGGACTGATGTATCTTACAAAATCCATCACATATGGAAAAAAGAGACACAGGATGACAGGACTGTTTGATGCTGACACTGTAATGACGGGAAAAATGCTGCTCAACTATACCCGTGGCAAAATATCCAATGGCACCCCGATATCTGGCGCGCGCAGCTTTTGCGGCCACGAGTTTCACTATTCCAGACTTGACTCGGTATCTCCTGACTCTAGATTTGCCTATACTCTGGATGTGGGTAAAGGAATTACAAACTGTAAGGACGGCCTAGTCACACACAATACGCTTGCATCATACGGGCACCTCTACTTTGGTTCGAGCTTTGCGCGTGCGTTTGTAAAAAACTGCTCTAGATATTCAAGATGACTCTGCCCTTATCATCTTGAATAGCGCGTTAATCACTGCAGATGCAGACGAGCTGCCCCCCTTTCTTCCTAGATTTGTAATAAACGGAGCCTCTTTTAACCTGGCAAGCTCTTCTTTTGACTCTGCGGCGCAGATAAAACCGACTGGAATCCCCACTATCAGGGCAGGCCTTGCTGCTTTTTCCCTTGCCATCTGAATCACCTCTAGCAGGGCAGTCGGGGCGTTCCCAATTGCGACCACGCCGCCATTAATTTCTGATGCTGCCGCCCTCATGGAGACCTGGGAGCGGGTCTTTCCTTCTTTTTTTGCTGTCTCCATGATCCCGGGATCAGATATGTTGCATACAAGTCTGTTTCCAAAATCCCTTGGGTTCTGCTTGTTGAGGCCGCCTATCACGCCGTTTACATCAGTTATGATGCTGCATCCTCTTTTGAGCGCGCTCATACCACTCTCTATCGCATCCGGATGAAAGACGACCTTGTTGCATCCTGCAAAGTCAAAGTCTGCAGTAGAGTGTATCATTCTCCTTACAATCTGCCATTCTCTTTTATCATATTCGTGGTCTCCGATCTCATCTTCGATCATCTGCATGCTTGCATCCTCGATTGACTGGCCCTTTTCAGTCTGCATTCTCCACCTCTTTTGCCCTCTCTAGTATCAAGTCTATCATCTTTTCATCGGCTCCAATGTGTCTGGTGATGCAGGTCTTTTTAATACTGGATTTTTCCAGCTCTGGAAGCAAGTCATTGTTAATGTCAGTCTTTACATGAGCTCCTTCGTGCAGAAAATAAAATACTATTACCAGCACCTCTGGAGAGTCCTGCTCGCATTTTTTTATGCCTGCTTTGATGTCGGGTTGTTCTATCTCTAACCAGCATCTGCTTACATTTCTGTAGGACGGATTCAACTTGTCCACTATATAATTAAGTGACATCTGAGCATTGGGATCCACACTGCCGTGGCCTATTATCATCACATCAATGTCTT
>RHFD01000052.1 GCA_003724325.1 Nitrosopumilus sp. D6
GAGATATCCGGCAAGCAATGGCACGGCCCATCAAAGGCGCACAGCGACGGCTCTGACAGTCTCTCCGGACTGCTTGCAAGGATGCAGGCATATGCAGACAATCTAGAGGCTATCGCCAAAAAGAACAGCATGACTACAGACTTTGCAGAACTAGACAGGCTGTTTGCAAGGGCGTCGCAGCAGATCGCAGACGGCCAGCCAGATGCCGCGCTCGAGACGCTCCGGGATGCAAAAAAGACAATCAAGATGATAAACAGGGAGCTCCGGGGCGAGGTCTCAGAGCACGAATCAAGGCGCTCTCTGGCATATGCTGCCAAATACATCGAGCGCCTCGACGACATGATAAACAAATCAGAGAAACAGGGTGCCTCAGATCAGACAATATCGCAGCTCCGGGAGGATCTTGATGCGGCAAGAGGCACGCTTGAGATGATAAGGCAGCATGCAAAAGACAATGCTGATGCAGGAGATCTGCTCCGGGATCTTGCAAAGCAGCTGCGCAGCATAAAGGCTGCCCTTGCGTCATAAACTTCATATACATTTTCCAGACAGCAGTGGCATGGCATCCAAGGCTATCACGGCAGGAGTCGCAATTCCCATGATTGTAGTGGGAAGCCTGATGGCATGGCTGTGGGCCCCGCTTGAAGGAGAACTGCGCCCGCAGGTGGAGTTGATAGGAAGCGCGATAGGCATACTGGGCGTGGTATTTTTCATTTCCGGACTGTTTTATGCCAAAGAGCCTGCATTACACTAGAAACTCATTGAATAAATAATCATACCAGTCATGGTCATTGCTTGAAGGTAAGACTGTCCGAGGTATTCACATCAGTAGAGGGGGAGGGAATCCTATATGGTACAAAGACCCTCTTTGTAAGGCTTGCAGGATGCCCCTTTGGCTGCTTTTACTGCGACACGCCAGAGTCTCTCCCGTCTGACTCTGGAACAGAGTACTCGATCAAAGACGCAAACCGTCTTGTAGACTCGAGCCTCAAGAGCAACACCTACAAGGTCAACTTTACGGGTGGTGATCCGCTAATTCAACACGAGGCAGTGGCGCTGCTTGCAAGAAACGTACAAGAGAAAAAGATTCCAACCTACCTCGAGTCATCATGCTTTGATACGGACAGGTTCAAGCACGTACTGCCGTTTATTGACATTGCAAAGATCGAGTTTAAGACACGCGACTCGGAATTTGTAGACGCTCAACATCATGCAAAGCTCATCAGAGAAGCCGCAGGATGCCTCAGGGCATCACTCGAGTCGCAAAAGACTACCTATGTCAAGGTGGTGGTAAGCTCAAAGACTGAGACAGGCGAGTTTGAGTGTATGGTGCGCGAGATATTTGATGCCGCTCCCGGACAGATAGACGGATTTGTCATCCAACCCACATACGGCGTGGCAGAGCCTGGTCTGGATCTCCTGATGGAGCTGTATGATGTGGTGTATCCACACTATGAGCAGGTCCGGGTGGTGCCGCAGCTGCACAAGTTCATCGGCGCCCCATGAGCCTAAAGGATCCGTTTAAATTCAAATACGGGTAGAATCGTGTGGGAATATGGACGAGGAACGCGTAAAAAAACTCGTGCGCGAGTTGATCATAGAGGTGGGCGAGGATCCCACGAGGGAGGGTCTCCGTGAGACTCCGCGAAGAATTGCAGACATGTACCGGGAGATATTTGCCGGATACGACTCTGATTCAGAGCTGTCAGTCCAGTTCTCAGAGGACTCTGACACGGTGGTTGCGCGAGACATTCAGTTCTATTCAATGTGCGAGCACCACATGCTGCCGTTTTTTGGAAAGGTTCACATTGCGTACTCGCCTGACGGGCGCGTGTTTGGGATATCAAAGCTAGTCAGGCTGGTAGAAAAGTACTCGAAAAGACTGCAGATTCAGGAGAGGCTTACCCGGAACATTGCCGACGAGTTGTACTCAAAGGGGATAAAGGGGGTCGCAGTCATTGCAGATGCAGAGCACCTCTGTATGAAGATGCGCGGGGTCCGCAACGGTGCCACCCTGTCCTCATCTGCGTTCCGGGGCGTATATGAGAACAAGGAGGAAAAAGAGGGCGTACTAGCCCTCATCAGAAAACAGCCTGCAGGCTCGTACCTCTGAAAAAATTAAATAATCAGTAATATGGAGACCGGACATGGTAGTGCACTCAAACATCCATATTCCAAGCGAGTCTTTTCCCCACTGGATATGGTACGCAATCGAGTGTGTAATGGTCCTGGTAGTGTCCCTTTTGGCATCAAGAGAGATAACAGACTCGCTTGAAGGCCTGGCCCCGGATGTACAAAACTATATCTTTATGGGAATTGTAGGCCTCCTCTTTCTTGTATGGTACATTGGAATCAGGGGCTTTGTACTCAAAAAGAGGATTCTTCAAAGCAGGTACTAGTGCAGGTATCTGGTCTTGTCTGTCACGCCGGCATTCTCAAATGCGCTCTTTCTATTATTACACGACTCGCACACGCCGCAGTGGTGTCTCTTGTCTGAATAGCAGCTCCATGTACGAAAGATCGAGTCCCCCAAAAACTTCATGCCCACATCTATCAGCTCACTCTTTGAGAGGCCCTCCATGTACGGGGACCAGATCCTCACACTCTTGCGCAGTCCCCGCTTTATCCCGTCTGCCTCGCCAGAGTTAAACGCGGCTTCGAGTTTTTTTGCAAAGGCCGGCCTGCAGTCGGGATAGTTTTTGTCACCTGTATGGGCGCCATATGCCACAAGCGACGCTCCGAGCGTAAAGGCCCATGCAGACGCAATTGAGAGAAATACCGCGTTTCTTATGGGAACCACTATGGAATAGTCAAACTCTCCGGGAATCTTTTTTTTCGAACTAGTCAGCGCGTTAGAGTCGCCGTACATGGTCTTCATAAAGCCGATATCCACTATGCGGTGCTGCCTCAGGCCCAGCTTTTTTGCAAAAGATTTGGACGCGGTAATCTCCCTGCCTGCCTTTTGTCCGTATGCAAACGTAATGCCGTACAACTCGTATTTTTTTTTTAGAAACGAGGCGGCGCAGACAGAGTCGACTCCGCCACTAAACACCACTACTGCCTTCATAGGATTGCCTTGGCCTTGTTTCTAATGTCGGCGCCCTTTGTGGGCTTGCAGACAATAGTCATGCACTTTGTGCCGGCAGTTGCAAAGCCCTTGGCCATTGCAGTGCTTATCTTTTCGAGATCTGCTGACTTTTTTGAAAACGCGACAACAGACGGGCCGGCGCCACTAATGGTGACCCCTGTGGCTCCCGCCTTTAGGGCATAGTCCTTTACCTTTGAGAATCCCGGGATCATGCGCATTCTTGCAGGCTCTACTATTATGTCGTGGATAGAACTGCCTATGAGATCCGAGTCCTTTTGTGCAAACCCGGCCACCATTGCAGACGCGTTTGAAAGGTTTGCAATGTGATCGGAGAATCTTACCTGTTTTGGAATCAGCTTGCGCGATTTTCTTGTCTTTTTCTTTGGAACATCAAGTTTTGGAACTGCAATACATATTCTCAGATCAGCTGGGGGGTCTAGCATAATTACATCAAGCGGATCGGTTCTGACTATGGTAAACCCGCCACAAACCGCGGCTGCCACATTGTCATAGTGTACCGTGCCGGCGCTTGCCTTTTCGCCAACTCCTGCAAACTCTACAAGCGCAGTAGAGTCAAGCCCGAGCCTGAAGAGCCTGTCAAAGGCAACAGCAGCTGCAGCTGCTGATGCTGCGCTGCTTCCCATTCCAAACCCGGGGGGAATCATCTTTCTAATCGCAATCTCAATGCCCCCGTTTATCTTGAACCTTCTCTTCATATTACCTACTACTATTCCCGCCGTGTTTGAGTGCGGGTTTGATGGTACACTGCCGTTAGATATTATGGTAATGCCACTCTTTGTCTTTCTGAGGGTTACCTCGTCATAAAACGCATTGACTGCCAGTCCAAACACATCAAATCCTGGGCCGAGATTGGCAATAGATGCCGGAGTCCTCACCGTAATACTTGATGCCATTCTAGTCCTCTACTTCCTCCCCTAAATTAAGAATTCTGCTCAGAGCGGCCTCTAAACTTACCAGACCTTCACCTGTGACGTTTGATACAGGGATTAACCCTTGCACCATCTCTGTATAATCGAGGCCCCGCAGGATAGCCATGGTCAGCGAGTATGTGTCGCCGTCTGCAGCCCCGGATACGGCTGCCTCTAAAGCCGCATGGTTTGAGGACCACTCTTGTATGTCTCGGGTTCTGTCCCCGATGAGATCCGTCTTTGTCATCACACTGAGCGCGGGAAGATTCAGGCGC
>RHFD01000010.1 GCA_003724325.1 Nitrosopumilus sp. D6
ATGTGGGATGCAGACGGCGAGATTCCCGAGTATATCAAGTCGATGAATGTGTGCAGAGTCGACGAGCTAGATGTAACGCGACTGGATTTGGTATTTTCTGCAGTAGAGTCAGTTGCCGCAAGAGAGATTGAGACTAGCATGGCTATGCATCTGCCAGTCATATCAACTAGCTCGGCATACAGGTATGAAGACGATGTACCTATACTAATCCCCGGGATAAATGACGAGCAGGCAGAGCTGCTAGAGCAGCAAAAAAAGAACCACAACTGGAAGGGGTGGGTGGCCCCGCTGCCAAACTGCACCACTACCGGGCTTGCGATAACTCTAAAGCCGTTACTAGAAGAGTACGGCGCAAAAAGAGTCATGATGACTTCGATGCAGGCAATCTCAGGAGGGGGCAAGTCTGGAGTCTCGGCAATGGGAATAATGGATAACATACTACCGTATATACCAAACGAGGAGAAAAAGGTGAGAACCGAGACAAAAAAGATACTTGGCAAGCTTGTAAATCAAAAGATAGTGGATGCAGACATACAGGTGAGTAGTACGTGCACCAGGGTTCCCGTAATAGACGGGCATACAGAGTCTGTGTTTGTAGAGACTGCAAAAGAGATTGATCCGGCAAAGGCAAAAAAACTCTACGAGTCTTTTAACGAGAAGATATCAGTAAAGGGGCTTCCGTCTGCTCCAGAGAAATACTATGCGTTCCACGAGGACCCCACCAGGCCCCAGCCAAGAATGGAGAGGACTGTGGGTGGTGGCATGACTACCACCATTGGGCGCGTGGAAAAAGAAGAGCTCTTTGAGAACGGTCTAAAGTATGTGCTATTCTCGCACAACAAAAAGATGGGATCTGCAAAGGGGGCAGTCCTGCTAGCAGAGATGTTGTACAAAAAAGGCAAGATTTAGGGCATTTCTTGTAATTTTTAGTATAATAACTTTATAAGAACCAAAAAAATAGATCGACACGGGTGTTTTAGACGAAGATAGACGCGCTTGATCTGCAGATTCTCTCAGAGCTCTCAAATGATGCGTCGATCTCTGTTCCGCGCCTCTCAGAAAAGATAAAGGTCAACTCGTCTGTAATATACTCGCGCATAAAGCGGCTTACAAAAAAGCGGATCATCGAGCGGTTTACAATAGTGGTAAATGACGCCGAGCTTGGCTATGGCGTAAAGGCGCTCACCGGCATCAACATGGATACAAAAAAGCGCGACCACATAATAGAGGAGCTCTTCAAGATAGCAGGCGTCCGGGAGATAGCAGAGGTTACAGGCAGGTTTGACATACTAGTAACAATGTACTCGAAATCCCTTGATCAGATGCACAAGATGGTCTCAGAGAGGATAGGCAGGATAGAGGGGGTGCAGTCCTCAGAGTCATTCATCGAGATGAAGTCGCGCACAAAGGCAATGCCATATATGTCCTCAGGGGACGGTGACTAGTGTTGCAGAGGCAAAAGTCAGAGTCGCGCATTGCCGTATACTACGAGCTGACAAAGCCCAAGATCTGGTATCTCTTGGTGTTTACAGCCTTTGGAGCTGCGCTGACTGCCTCTAACATTTATGGCATTGAGATTACTCTTGGAACGTGGGCGCTCATGCTGTTTTCAGTGGCGGCAGGTTCTGCTGCGGCAAACACGCTTACAAACTATCACGACAGGGACATTGACGGTATAATGGAGCGTACAAAAAACAGGCCGCTTCCCTCAAAAAGGATTCATCCGGCGACAAAGGCAAGAAACTTTGGGCTGGTTCTAGCAGGGATGTCAGTAATACTGGCGCTAGCCATATCAGTAGAGACTACGATACAGCAGGGGGCATGGGCTGCGGGATTTATTATATTTGGGCTTGCAAACAATGTGCTGGTGTACTCGTATATGCTAAAGCGCCGATCTAGATCAAATATAGTACTTGGCGGGCTGTGCGGCGGGGCGCCCCCGATGATAGGATGGGTAGCAGTAACAATGTCGGATTTGTGGACCATGGGGCTTGCAATGGCCGGCCTCGTATTCATCTGGATTCCGATGCATATCTGGGCCCTGACACTGCACTTTAAAGACGACTATAACAAGGTGGACGTGCCAATGTTGACTGCAGTCGAGTCAGAAAAGACGTCTGCTCGTGTCATTGCGGCATCGACTGTGGTGATGGTGCTGTTTTCTATTGCCCCGTTCTTTATAACGGTGGGAGGCGCCGCTGCAGTGGGGGGCGTATACCTGTGGACTGCAATTGCGTCTGGGATATTGATGACTGGTTTATCTGCATGGGTGATTGTAAGACCGATGGAGCGCGCCGCGTGGACACTATTCAAGTTTTCTAGTCCGTATCTTGCAGTGTTGTTTATAGCACTAATGGTTGATACTGCCCTCTAGGACTCGATACAGTTGATATTCCTAGTAATGTCGGCGTGTCTACTCACCATCTGTTCTATTTCATCACAGAGCTGCCTGGACTCCCATTTTGAGTCAATTAATGCAGAGATGCAAGAGATAATCTTCCACTGAAGATTGCTCTGCTCGTCTACTAGCTCGAGAAATTTTTTCCCTTTTTGGTCGCTCATGGCAGGCATGATTGCATGTGGGGATAAAAAGTATGGCAGTTTATTAGACACTGCATTCCATGTATGATGTTGCAGTGCAGCATTTCAGAATGCAAGAGCAAATCAGCAAAGACAGTAAAGATAGGATTCCGGGAGACTAGGAATTTGTGTGCAGAGCATTTGCGGCTTTTTGAGGGTAAAAATGCAGAGTATCCAGTAGAGCTTGCCAGAGCATCAGAGATTTGGCAAAGTTTAACACATAGCACCAATAAACAGTACCATGGCAGCCAAAAAGGCAAAAAAGCCAGCAAGAGCAAAAAAGCCGGTCAAAAAGGCCCCCCCGGGCAAAGAATTTGACAAGGTGTGGACTGTATACAACTCTGCGCTAGGCGACTGGAAAAAGGCGCTCGCACAATGGCAAAAAGCCACAAACGATGCGCTAGTTGCATATAATGACGCGTGTCAAAAGGCGCTCGAGTCAGATGCAGAGCTGCTAAAAAAGGTCAGTTCCAGCTGGGAGAGCACGTGGGAGGAGATCGGCCCAGAGTATGTAAAACAGCAGACAAGGATGATTGAGGGTATCTTTCGCAAGACTAACATTGAATCGATAAAAAAGTTCAACGAGCAGTGGGAAAAATTTCTCAAGACAACAGGGAACGACGCGATAAAGGCATACCAAGAGGCGATAAAAAAGTTCAATCAGACATGGCAGTCCGGGCCTATCTAGTTTTTTGGCCGGACGCATCTGGCTTGTGTTCAAGCTCTTTTGGGATAAGAGGCTCCATGTCAGTACTTGGCAGATCCCCGAGATTATCCATCTTTGCCCTGTTTGAATCTGCGCGAAGGTACATCTCGCCTCCCATGGAAAACAACCTGATTTTGCTGCCGCGCCTCCAGGTGTCCTTGCCACTATACATGGTATAGTATTCTAGTCCTTTTTTCATATCAGAGGATATGGTCATGCGGTCTACTGCCTCACCATCTGTGATTCCCGTATCTGTGTCTGCGTGACGGACTACTACATGAATCAGATGATTCTCATAGCTGACTGCAGAGATTAGATAGTCGGCCCACTTTTCCATTACTGTTTGGTATCAGTCATCTCTTAAAAAATCCTGTGATTCGAGGTACGATCTGAATGTCTTTGGAATAATATTTTCGCGAATTTGAATTTTATGGATGCTTGCAAAATAGGTGGGTGAACTTGTGTTTTTCCCCATCATTTCTTCTTCCTGCCTCGTAACCTTTTTTGTTGTTGGACATTACGGGTGCCTAGATCTGCCGATCAAAAGCTGTTTCGGTCGGGCGCGCTCATGATCCTCAAGTTTTACGGCAATTTTGTGGGAATTTTCTGGACAGAGCCGCTACCACCTGCAAGCTTTGAATCAGTACGTATGTACGAGTTTGAGGTCAAGTCTGTATGATAACCTCCATTTTAATAAAAGGGGTGTTTTTGGGGGAGGGATTCGGATATAATGTTATGGCGCCCTCGGCGGGATTTGAACACGCGTCTCAGCCGTGACAGGGCCGAATTCTAGACCGGGCTATACTACAAGGGCACAACTACTCTGCAAACATGGCTAGATTAAAAGTTTCGGACTCTAAAAGACTAAATTATGCACGCCGGACATTTTTCATGCGGGTCTATGGCGCAGCCAGGTAGCGCACCGGACTCTTAATCCGGTTGTCGAGGGTCCGAATCCCTCTAGACCCGC
>RHFD01000021.1 GCA_003724325.1 Nitrosopumilus sp. D6
GCATCTGCTCCACACTCCCTGAGGTGTGCAATGTCGCGAGGCTCTGCAATTCCACTCTCAGAGATTACTGGCCTGTCTTTATGATACCCATCTAGTATTTTTTTTGTAGTGTCTAGGTCTATCTCTAGTGTATCGAGGTTT
This sequence comes from Nitrosopumilus sp. D6, assembly GCA_003724325.1. Classification (GTDB taxonomy): domain Archaea; phylum Thermoproteota; class Nitrososphaeria; order Nitrososphaerales; family Nitrosopumilaceae; genus Nitrosopumilus. The sequence goes on from RHFD01000021.1 coordinate 142, forward strand.
CTGTTGTTTATTCCTATAATGTCTGCATCTGTATTGTGTGCATCTTCAAACTCTTGGGGTGTGTGGGCCTCTACTAGTACACCAAGGCCGTTTTTATGCGCATATCTGACAAACCCGTCTATATCCCCTAGTAGTTTGCAATCAAAGAGTGACTGAATAAGCAGGATATAGTCTGCGCCCAGTTTTTTTGCGGCATCAATTTGAATATTATCAACTATTATATCCTTCATGAGTATTGGCACATTTACTGCCTTTCTGACTGCTGCAAGGTATTCCGGAGAGCCATTAAAGAGGTGCGGCTGTGTTAATACGGAGAGTGCACCTGCCCCTCCTGAGACCATCTGTTTTGCAATGCGCGCTGGATCCATACTATTACAAATCTGCCCAAGTGACGGTGATGCAAACTTTATCTCTGCTAGTATGGTGTGGCGCGGAGCATTACTTATGATTCCTGCCAGACTTTTACCAGAGTTCTCTAAATTATAATCTGTCTCATAAGTTCCACTGCTAATAGAGTTGCGCGAGTTTTTCACCAGCTGCTCTAGTATTCCTCTAGTCACGTAAAACCTCCTCCAATTTTACAATGTCTCCAGTGTCCCTGACAAAGTTCTCTAGCAGCCTGTATGCCCTTCCATCTTTAATAGTATCTAGCGCCAGCTGTACGCCATTACAAATACTGTCTGTAATCCCTGCCACTACCAGTCCTCCGCCGGCATTAAAGGCGGCAGTCTCAATCATGGCCCTGTTTGCAGTACCTGCTAAAACGCGCGCAAATGCACTGACTGCCTCTGCTTTATCCTTGACCTGAATGTCTCTAGGTGATGACCTGTGAAGACCCGCCTCTTCTGGAGTTATACTGTATATAGTCTGCTCCTCATCAACCACACATACCGTATTGGCAGAGCTAGTTGAGAGCTCGTCCATGCCGTCAGCTGATCGCACAGCCATTATCTTGCGGCCTCCTCTTTTTCCAAGTATTGCAGGCAGCCTGTGCAGATGCTCCTCACATGACACCCCCACCAGCTGGTTTTTCACCCTGGCCGGATTTGAGAGTGGTCCTAGCATGTTAAATGCGGTCTTTTTGCCTATCTGTCTTCTTGCCTCGGCTACATGTCTCATCGCCGGATGAAACTTTTGGGCAAAGATAAAGCAGATTCCGTGCCTTTCTAGCACTGATTCTACCTGTCCGGGCTCTTGGTTTAGATCGTATCCAAAGTACTCAAACATGTCGGCGCTGCCAGTCGCGCCAGAGCTCGAATAGTTTCCGTGCTTGGCGACGCGGCCGCCGGCTGCAGCAACCATAAACGAGGCAGCAGTCGAGACGTTAAATGTGCGCTGCCCGTCACCGCCTGTTCCACACATGTCAATGGCGCCTGTAGCATTAATCCCAAGGGATGCCTCTTGCATCTTTTCAAGCATGGCAAGCAGCTCGTCGTCAGTCTCCCCCTTTTCGGCTAGCCCTGCGACAAAGTCTGCAGTCTCCCCAGTGGTGATATTTCCTGCAAGTATCTCTGTCATGGCCATACACATCTCGTCGTATGTCAGGTCTTTTTTGCCTTGAAGTTTGGTGACTAGTTCTGAGATCATTTGTCTTGCACCTGTTTTACAAAGTTGCCGAGGATCTTTTTGCCATCCTCTGTCATTATGGACTCTGGATGAAACTGTACGCCGTGTATCAGATGTCTCTTGTGCCTTACTGCCATGATCTCCCCGTCATCATCTGCAGTGGCAGTCACCTCTAACTCGTCAGGGATTACAGTCTTGTCTCCAACCAGACTATGATATCTCGTGGCGCGAAACGGGTTTTTGACTCCCGTAAACAGCCCTGTTCCCTTGTGGCTTACGGGGCTGGTCTTGCCATGTCTGACGCATCCTGCGTTTGTCACGCTTCCCCCAAATACATCAATTATTCCCTGGTGGCCAAGACATACTCCGAGTATCGGAGTCGACGAGCCGAGATCCCGGATCACATCACCGCACACGCCAAAGTATCTCTTCTCCTCTGGAGTTCCGGGTCCGGGGGAGATTATTATTGCGTCATACTGTTTTTTCCTAATCTCCTCTGTACTTGTCTTGTCGTTTCTAACCACGTCTGAATCCACGCCAAGCTCGCCTAGATACTGCGCAATGTTGAATACAAACGAGTCATAGTTGTCAATTATCAGAAATTTCAATCCGATGCCTCCTCTAGCGCCTGGAGCATTGCCTGTGCCTTGTACTCTGTCTCTTTAAACTCGCACTCTGCCACAGAGTCCGAAACTATTCCCGCGCCGGACTGGACAAAGCCTCTTCCCTCCTTTAGAAATATGCTCCTGATGGCTATGGCAAAGTCACAGCAGCCATTGTGTGAGAAATAGCCCACGGCGCCAGCATACGGGCCGCGTGCATGGGGCTCCATCTCGTCGATTATCTCCATGGCCCTTACCTTTGGAGCCCCAGAGACTGTCCCTGCTGGGAATACTGCCTTGAATGCATCAAACATGTCGTTTTCTGCAGACAGACTGCCTGCCAGATGCGTCACCATGTGCTGGACGTGGCTAAAGCGCTTGATCTGCATGAGTGACTCTGGGTGGACTGTCCCATATTTGCAGACGCGCCCAATGTCGTTTCTTCCCAAATCCACAAGCATTGTGTGCTCTGCAAGCTCTTTTTGATCATGGAGCAGCTCCTCTGCAAGTCTGTCAGTTTCTTCCTTGTTAGAACCCGTCTTTCTAGTACCTGCAATGGGAAACGTCTCCACCCTGTCCCCTGTTATTCTGACTAGCATCTCTGGCGAGGCCCCAATGGTGGTACTAGTACCCTGCTTTAGATGATACATGTACGGTGAAGGGTTCATCTTTCTGAGTGTGTCATACAAGAGCAAGTCATCTCCTTTTACATCAAAGGAAAATTTTCTGGACAGCACAACCTGAAAGACATCGCCATCATAGATGTATCTCTTTGCCTTGTTTACAATGTCTGTAAACTCTGCCTCGTTTATATCCGGCTTTACATCAGTAGAGTGAAACTTTTCGAAACTGCCATTACCTATATCGAGGCGCTCAAATCTGTCCTCGTCATGATAAAAGTAAAACAGCTTTTTGCGCAAGTTGTCATACAGCATGCCGTCATCATATATGCCAAACTCCATGAGCGGCTGCTGTGACGGATGCGAGTCCGGTATCTCCTCTACAAGTCTGACTGCATCATAGTGCACTATACCAACTGCGCCCCCAAGGTATCTGTACCTGTCATCACTGGTATCTCTTAGCAGTTTTTTCATCTCTGCAAACGGATCCCTTGTTTGTATGGTGCGAGTCTGGCCACCGTCTGTTATCTCTACTCTGTTATGGTACCCCTTGAATGTGACCTTGGGGTCAAAGCCCATCACGGATGTCTCTGCAAGAATGCCTGGACCAGTGAGTGATTCAAAGAGAAACGAGTGCGAATAGTTTCTTGAAATCTTGTTGTATATCTGGAACTGGTCTTCAGATAAATCTAGGGGTCTTACTTTTACTTGAGATTCTCCAAAGGTGTCCACCCATAATCGGGTTCTACTGTGTTGTTATTTAAACGAGTGGTCAGTTTTGTGGGTAAGGGGTCAGGCTTGAGGATGATGTTTAAAGTCAGGCGTAGGCGGTTCTAGTGCCTGATATACTATCAAACCATGCGACTACCTGCCTGCTGTTTTGTGCCTATTCTCAGGCACAAATAGTACGGTAATGGTACGGTACCTTTATATCAGATCTGAGCGTATACTCTCCCATGGTAAAAACAGTCATGCAGGACATGCAGGTCTGCACAGAATCGAGGCTTGTCCAGTCTAGCGCCACGGCAGCAGAATGCTATGTGTGCAGAAAGCGGTTTGATGACGGCTACCGCATCACGGCAAAGACAATGGTGCACGGAACGTTCCTGCTGTGTAACGAGCACTATGGGCTAAAGTGGATTGTAAAGCCGAGGCCTCCAATCTGAGCGAAAAATCTTTAGCTGGGGCTGACTATTTTTAGCCCGGGTTTTTTAATTCTGACAGGGTGCTGTACAGACTAGAGACATCTTACGGCGCCTGCTGGGGGTCCAAAGGCTCTTGTAAACTAGGTGCATCAGGCCTCCTCGGAGGCTTTTTTTCTTTACCCGGGTAGAATCGCCTCTTGTCACTCGTTCCAAATAGGTCTGGTCTTGAGCCATGCAATCAGATCCCTGTACAGTCTGCTTTTTTGCATGTTCAAGACACCGATCTCCAAGTTGGTAGATGACTTGATGGTTTTTGTGTATGTATCACACTTGGCAAACACAATCTTGTCAAGATACATCTCGTCTTGCATCTCTTTTTTTGCCAGCTCTTCGGACTCTGTCATGGCAAAACTGGCAAACAAGACGCCATCCACCCAGTACCCACTTGCAGATTCTAGTGTGGACATCATGGCTATGAGGCCGTCCTGGCTCAGTTTTATAATGTCTCTTACGTATATCCGCTCATATGGCCGCTCGATAAATTCCGTCATGAGTCATGTCTTTTGTAGAGTTTAATGAGTATTTGGGAGCGGTTTTGGGATGATTTGGGGAATTTTATGACCTGATTTTGGACAAATTTGTCTTATTCCCGCTTGTTGGAATGAGTCTAGGCGTGTTTTTGCATTGAAAAAATTGATATCTTATCAAATTGTTATGCACTCATGTTTTAAATAATCTGACTGGAAATGCACCCGTAATGAAAAGAGTAATAGTCACTGTGATAATCGCGGTAGTGGCAATAGCCATCGCGGGAGCAGCAGTTACAACCAGTTCCCTCTTTGCCCCGTTTGGCGAGGTAAAAGACGAACTAGACAGCATGAGCAAATCTACCGGAGAGATGACTGACATCACAAGCATCATCAAGGAAAAGGATGTAGTCATGGCATTTATCGATGCCACTCCGGACGGCTATGACGAGCTGTTTGAGGAGACATTTGTGGGCGAATACACCTTTATCATCTCTGCCCTTGATGACTCTAGCAGTCTCGAAGTCGAGTATATGGAAAAGACTGACACCATTACAAGCCAGATCTACACATGCACCGATTCCAACGGGAATCCACAGTCATTTGATGCAGATCCAAAGGCAAAGATAATGTCTGGCGAATGCTAACTGTCAACTTTTTTTTTATTTTTTTTTATTCCTTTGTGGGATCACGACTGAGTATGTTCAGCACATGCTCTACTATCTGTTTTTGTCCTCCTTCGTTAAAATCAGTCCTTACAGAGTCTGAGCCCATGCTGACAAAGATCAAATTTGTATCCTCTAGCGGAAACGTCATCCTGGTAATCTTTTCAAACGCTGCCACTGCATACATGCCCCTGCCTATCTTTGAGCAAAGCTGCTTTCTTCCCTTCCAGGCGCTTGCAGCTCTCTTGAGGGATGCGGCAGTCTCCTCTGGGGATAGATAGTTCTGGATACCTTCCCTGTGGTTGGTTGAAAGTATGTTCCCCTCGATGTCCGTGACGATGCTATGTCTAATGTTGACATCAGAGTTCATGATCCTCTTTAGGAGATTTTCAAAATCCATTACATGTGCTACTATGGGATACCATTTAAAGAATTCTGTTCATACCTACATGCCCCCGTCTACTGCCGTCTTTTCATAAAAAAACTCCTGCCTCTTTAGGTCTTTTTCCGTTATTATCCGGCATTTTCTCAAAGGTACCAGCCTTGAGATCTGCTCGTATGTCCTCATGTCCCGTATGTCCTCTGCATATGCAATCTGCAGCAGCGGTGATCTCTCCTCGATCATGGGCTTTGCCTGCTCGTAGCCGCTACTCTGCCTCATCCCTGTCCTAAACAGCCCGATATTTTTCTCGCTCTTTGAGACCTGGGGGTCCTGATAGCAGCATATCGCAAATTCATCCTCCTCCATCTCGATAATCGTAATTCTGGTAAACTTGTCACTCCACTGTTCAATCTCCCGGGCAACTAGTGCTGCCTCTCCCCTGTCCTCAAATACAGTCGATACTACGAGCCGGTTTTTTTCATACGCCCACGAGATCCCAAAGACGTTCCTACGCCAGTCAATTCCAAGCGACATACAGCATGCAAGTCATGCTTCAAATTAATATTTTCCAATTTTACCATTCCCCCATATGCTCAGGGAGGATGGCACTGAGATGGCAGGTTCTCGTCTCTCACCTTTTTAGTCCTGCCCCGTGTCTTTTGCTTTTGAGATGTTACCTTTGATGTAGTATTTTCTGACATTTCAGAGCCCCTCTGTATCGGGATCGGCGTTTCCGGGGAGATATTTATCCCCCAGACCTGCCTTCATCCTGCTATCAAACTCGTCTTGTAGCCGCAGGATGTAGATTTCTGCCTCTGTCTCGTCTTTTGGGATCCCTGACTGCTCTGCATAGTTGAATCCGGTGGCCAGATGGTAAAATTTTTCAAAAAACTCTTTGCAGTCTATCACGTCTGCCTTTGTATCAATTGATGCCACAATATAGCCGCCGTCTGTCCTGAAATTCAGACATGCCTCCTCGTCACTCATCACGTCTACCATGACTGCCATGATGTATGGAATGTGCTGTTTTTTAACCTCTTGGCGATCTTTTTCTGCAATCCACAACTCGTACCCGTCTGTCATTGGCTCGTACATGTCTGTTGCCATATCGCGCAGATCCGAGTCGCGACTGGCAAATTTCGAGTCCCATGACATCTCGCCGGGCTTGGAGCATGCCATGTCAAACCCCAAATCCTCGTTTGCCTGCTCATACTCCCATGTCTGCTTGTTAGTCCACATTGGGGAAAACTCTTCAATCATATTTTTTGTTGACTGGTTCAATGACTATCTGCTGTTTTACTACCGTTTAATCCTATCTTGTCACGGATTTTAGGAATTCTAGAATACATTCTGCGATCTCCTTGTCGGTGTGTTTTTTGATCTCGTGCATGCAGTTTGGGCATGTCTGTGAATTCTCAAACCCGTCGCCTACCTGTTCCATACTGCACTCAAGCAGTTCTTCTGTAGAGTGTGACTCCATTGCAAGTTTGCATGTGGGACATTCTGTCATTACTTGTCCGGTAATGATGCCATGTAAAATGTCTTGAGGCTAGCCAAGCAGTATGATGAATCCGGCGGCAGATGCGGCAAGTGATATTATCATCCAGACATAGAATTTGGCCATCATTACGACTAGTCTGAGACTGCCGGAATTAATAGTTTGGAAAGCAAGCAAGTATGGCACTCTTTGATGCATCGACCCTTTGGGGGTTTCGTCCAAATGCCACACAGGCAGCACCTTGCTTCCAATGTGTAATGTGTGGTATTCTCAGAAATTCTTAAAACAAATCATGTCTCCAAATCCGATCAAAATGGGTTGAAAAAATCAATCAATCCGGGATCACAGGCACGAGCAGGGGCGCAAAATTTTTCAACTCCAAAGACTAACATAATTCCTTGATAATAATATGCAGAGGGGTCAGCGAAGGCGGCAAGCTTGAGAAGTGTGACTTTGTACATGACGGCAGCTGGGATGACGAGGAATTAGTACTGCATGAAAAATCCCACCGCTCCCAGGAATGCAAGGACTGCTCTTGGCTGGGATTTGACATTACCCGGGGAATAAGCTCGCCTAGTGGCCGTGATGGCAAGCGTCCCTGAGCGCCAAAAATTTTATTCCCGCATGATTTACAGCATTTATGGATGATGCAGTTGTGTGGTCAAAAGATCGCCTTCTTAGATGGCCTGATTTTCAGGCAGAGTTTAATCCGGCTGCCCTAGAAGATGCCCACAGCGCCATCAGGTTCAGGCCCACATGGACTGTGGACTCGGATTCCAGAGATGACCAGATAATGTTTCATGTTGAGGGTCTTGTGATTCATACAGAGTTTCTCCCGCCCTTGTCATGGGTTCGACCCACAGAGTCAACTGAGCGTCTTTTGCTGCACGAGCGGGGACGATTTGATCTCGCAGAGTTAGTGCGATGTGAGAAAACATGCATTCTGCAAAAAGATTTTGAGAAAAAATTATTCCCCACTAGGGGCAAAAACGAGGAGCAGAGAAGACAGTTTGCAAAAGTAGACTCTGGCAGAATGATTGCATTAAAGCTAGAAGACGTAATGCGCGCATTTGAGGTACGCTCTGCCAAATATGACAAAGAGACGGATTTTGGAAGGGATGTATCAGGCCAGTCAAGGTATGCTGAGATATTTGCCCGCCTCAGATCAGTGTGAGAATTGCTTATTTTTTGGCCTGTTTTTTACGGGGTGGCTCTTCCTTGCCTCTTTCTGCATCCGAGTGATCCTCTACGTGGTCGTAGAGCTTTTCCTTTGAATCAAACATCTGCTCGCAGTAACTGCACTCAAACACTACATAATTACGCCGGTCTTGCATTAATTGCTTTCTCTGTCAGTTATTAAGGCAGGACTGTTTTAGCAGGTCTGGCAGACCCGGCTTTGCCCCGATCAAAGCGGCCTTGAAGACGGACAATCTTTATCCTTTTAATAGCAATAAAACCGGGTACACTCATGTCGCTTTTATCAGGGTTTCCAGAGTGGTACTCGCCCCGAGAGATTCAAAAAGAGCTGATCTCAGAGATTGAATCAAAGTTAAAGTCAGGCTATACAAAGATAATCCTGTGTGCCCCTACGGGCGTGGGCAAGTCTCTAATAGGCACCACGTTTGCAAGGCACTTTGAGAGATCCTTTACCGTTACTGCCTCAAAGCACCTTCAGGACCAGTACATCCGGGATATCCCCATACTAAAGCCCGTAAAGGGCAAGACAAACTTTGCCTGCCTCAAGATAATGTCCTCTGAAAAAGTCACAGACGAGGCCAAGGCTATGCAGTTAGGGCTTACCTGTGATAAGGGATTGTGCCAGGAAACGGTAACAGAGAACGATAAGAAGGTGGTAAAAACATGCTCGTACAAGCCCACCATTGCAGATGTCGAAAATGGTATTCATGATTCTGACTCGTGCCATTATTATCTACAAAAGTATGAGGCTCTTGCATCACCTCACTCCTTGTGGAACTATTCGGCATTCTTTCAGATAATGAAGTATAACAGGGCTCTCTTTGAGCAGTATCTTGACAGGGATGTCTCCATATTTGACGAGGCCCACAGAATAGAAGACGAGGTGGTCAGGTTTGTTGGGTATAGCGCATATGCAGGACAGATGCGCGACTGCGGTCTTGACTCAAAAAAATACAATTATTCTGACGTTGACTCGATGATAAAATTGATGGATGATCTCGTCTACTCTTACCTAGAAAAAAGAAGGGAGCTCAAAAAAGAGGCGCTGCCTGATAATCCTGACTATATGGCGCTTGCAAAGATTGACAGCCAGATCACAAAGGCAGAGCAGGCAAGAGATAACGTACAGTCAGACCCTGAGAACTATGTCATTGCAGATCCCGAGCGCGATTCAAGTGGTGACTTTAAATCCGTTACCATGTCCCCCATAGACGTCTCTGCATTTGTAGGCAAGTTTTTTGACACAAAGTACCAACTCTTCATGTCTGCCACAATTGACAAGCCGAGCTTTTGCGAGACTCTGGGCCTTGATGTAGACAGTGTTGCACTAGTTGACTCGCCAAGATCCCCGTTTCCTGCAGAGCACAGAAAGATAGGTCTGCTCAATGTGAGGCGGCTCAGCTATGGCTCCACTCAGGATGATGAGCTAGAGGTGATTAGAAAAATGGACGCCATTCTTGACGGACATGCGGATCACAGGGGCCTGATTCTCACATCATCTGTGTCACGTTGCTTCAAGATTCTAGAGGGCCTCTCGCCAAAAAATGCTGCAAGGATAAAAATCTGCCACAGTAATAACAGGGACGGCAAGACACAAAAGGAAATACTTGCAGAGCACGCCTCTGACTCTACGAGCGTGCTACTCTCGTCATCTCTCTGGGAGGGGGTGGACCTCAAAGATGACCTGTCCCGGTTCCAGATAGTTGCAAAGATTCCATATCCCCCTTACACTGACAAGAGGGTTCGCGCAAAAAGAGACAAGTTTCCATTCTGGTACACATCGCAGACCTTGAAGAAGCTATTACAGGGATTTGGCCGCTCAATTAGGAGCGAGAGCGACTGGGCAATGACGTACGTGCTTGACGGAGCCGTCGAGAGTCTGCTACGATACGACCACATGATCCCAAAAGCGTACCATGATGTACTGGGACTCGGAAATCCACTCGCTACGGGGACTTGAGCTCCATGCATGCGGGATCAAACTCGTCTAGGTACTGTTTTCCTCCAACCCTCGAATCCACTGCATAAATTTCACATGTCTCCTCGTCTACAAACCTCTCCACATCAGGATTGTTTGCGACAAACTGGACTAGGAGAATTCCCACCAGTACCACTATGATGATGGCAGGTAGTTTTTTTGACGCAATATCCACACATGCTTGAAGCAGCATCAGGACTTAAGCCTATTGATACAGCTGCCATGCTTGTGACATTGTAGAGGTTTATTACAAGACCGGACTGGTAACTGCCCCGCCTGATGCGGATCCTACCAGCGCGGCATACTTTGCAAGTGCTCCAGACGTATAGTTTGGGGCTGGCTGACTCCACCTGTCCCTTCTTGATTTCATCTCTTCTGCAGGTACGTTCAAGTTGATTGCATTGGTGTTGGTGTCTATTGTTATCTCATCACCGTCTACTACCAGAGCAATCGGCCCTCCCACGTACGCCTCTGGAGCCACATGACCCACCATGAACCCGCGCGTGCCTCCTGAAAACCTCCCGTCAGTAACCATTGCAACCTTTTTTCCCAGACCCTGCCCTACCAGAGCCGCCGTAGTTGCAAGCATCTCCCTCATTCCAGGCCCTCCCTTTGGACCCTCGTATCTTATCACTACTATATCTCCCTCCTCAATATCCCCCCTTGCTACTGCGTCAAATGCAATCTCTTCGCGGTCAAATACACGCGCCCTGCCGGTAAACTCTGTCATCTCTACTCCGGCAGTCTTTATCACCGCCCCGTCAGGCGCCAAGCTGCCCCTGAGTATTACAGCAGTGCCCGCAGAATGTATCGGATTATCCACCGGCCTTACAATGCTCTGCTCTATCTCTGCAGTGTGGAGTGATTGTATATTCTCCCTCTGCGTTTTACCTGTAACTGTGATACAGTCGCCATTTAAGAGGTTTTTTTCTAACAGTCTCTTTAATACAAATGGAATACCGCCAATCTTATCAAGTGAGTTCATGACATAATTTCCTCCAGGCTTCATGTCTGCTAGATGCGGCGTCTTTTTTCTAATCCTCTCAAAGTCTTTATAATCAAGCTTTACTCTTGCCTCGTTTGCAAGCGCAAGCAAATGCAGTATCCCGTTTGTAGATCCGCCTACCGAGTTGAGTACAATTATGGCATTCTCAAATGCCTCAAATGTGAGTATGTCCCGGGGCCTGATGCCTGTATCTAGAAGCTTTGTGCATGCTACTCCCGTGTCATATACCATCTTTTCACGCCTCTGGTCTTCTGCAGGCGGGCTGGCGCTTCCCGGAAGTGCCAAACCAATGGCTTCTGATATTGATGCCATTGTATTTGCCGTAAACATGCCCCCACAGGATCCCGCATTGGGGCATGCCGTATCCTCTATATTTTTTAGCGCCTCTAGGCTGAGCTTGCCTGCGTCATATGCTCCCACTGCCTCGTATACGTCCACTACTGTAAGCTCTTTTCCGTCAAGTATTCCTGGCATGATGGTACCCCCGTATACAAACACGGATGGTATGTTCAGTCTTGCCATGGCCATCATGGTTCCAGGCAAGCTCTTATCACACCCTGCGATTCCCACTAGCGCGTCGTACTGGTGCGCCCTGACCATCAGCTCTATAGAATCTGCAATTACCTCGCGCGAGACAAGCGATGACTTCATTCCCTCATGTCCCATTGCAATTCCGTCACTTACTGCAATGGTGGAAAACTCTCTCGGGGTGGCCCCCGCATCTGATACGCCTTTTTTTGCCTCTAGCGCGAGTCTTGAAAGGTGTATGTTGCACGGTGTAGCCTCGTTTCCGGTATGACACACCCCCACAAACTGCTTTGCAAGATCGTCATCGTCTAGTCCCATGGCCTTGTACATTGCCCTGTGCGGCGCGCGCGCAGTTCCCTCTACTACGTTTCTGCTAGATATCTCCATGCGTGGTTTCTTTGACATAATTTAGACCTCGGATTATTTTACTAGGGGCTGGCTCTCTAACTCTAATAGGTCTGACTGGAGCGCCTCTGGAGTCTCTGCGCCATACGAGATTAAGATCCTGTCTTCTTCTACGGGCTCGTACTCTCTAATATCTTCGACCTGCTCGCCGTTGACATAGTATGCAAGCGAGTACTGGTCATCATTGCAAAACCTTCTATCTGTAAACGCAAAGCATTCCTCGTCTATTCCAATTGCAAGTGTCTCAAAGAGGTATCCTAGTGTGACACCATTTGCGTGCTTGTGAATGGTAGAGCCATCGCTTCCCTCAAAGTGAATCCAGCTGGACTTTATCTGGTATGCAGGCGAGGAAAAGTCAAACTTGTCACCAAATATCTTTACTAGTATGGCAGTATGTGTATGGGCGCTGCCAAGTGGTTCTGCATCCGGTGGGCCTCCGGGGGTGTTGCCACTTTGGCTCTGCTCTAAAAATATAACCACTGCATACGCGACTATTACAGCTACTATTGCAAGCACGCCTAGTGCTATTAGGGTCTGTTTTTGCTTTTGGGCAGAGTGCTTTGTAGCATAATTTTCACGCTTTTGTTCGCGTTCTCTTCGCTCCTTTCTTCCCATGGTACATGCTGACTCTGGAGCCAGCCCTAAAAAACCATTCGATACAATATACAAAAACCGCCCCTGACATGATAAAAATAAATAAAATCACGTACACCACACACCATGGACTGTATCTTTTGCGGGATCATAGACGGGACTAGAAAGGGTCACATTCTGTATGATGATGGCTCATATCTTGCGTTTTTGGACAAGTACCCAATAGACACTGGCCACACGCTCATAGTCCCGCAAAGGCATCACCAGAGAATAACTGACATGAAAGACGAGGACGTGGGGCGCATCTTTGCACTAGTTCCACGCATTGCACGTGCAGTGCTTGCTGCCACGGGTGCAGACGCGTTTAGCCTGGGACAAAACAACGGCAAGGCTGCAAGACAGATAGTCCCGCATGTCCATGTGCATATTATCCCGCGGTACTCGCGCAAGGGGGCAGTCTGGACAAAGCGCAGCATTCCAACAGACTCCGAGCTAGATGATATTGCCAAAAAAATTCGCTCTTACTTGGAGTGACCGGGATTGTATCTTAGAATTGCGCCCGCTTTTCCCAGACTTGCAAGCATGACGCCCGACTCTGCCTTGCCAGATATTATTTCTAGCGCAGATCCCGTCTTTGCTGCAAGAATCTCCAAATAGTCCACAATGTCTTGCTCTATTGCCTCTACCTCCATTGCCTTGCATCCCGGACACGGAGTACTCGTGTACTCTGTCTTTTTGGGTATCACCTGCGCCCTCGGCAGAATCTCCTCTTGTGCATGCTGGCATCTCTTGCATCTTCCCTCCACCCTGTGCAGGTCCGTATCGTCTGTAATTATCAGCGTCTTGACTACATTGTTTTTCAGGTATTTGATTAACTCTTGCAGTCCGTACGCGCCAAGCCCGGAATGAGAGTTGATCTCCCGGAACAGCGACTCGATGAGTTTTTTCTCCTCGACCATTCTAAAGTCAGTTAAAATGTCACCGGATTTTGCAAACGCCTCCCTTATCCCTTCTGCTCCTGCATACGACGCGTCAATTGTAGATAATACCATGTTTTGCAGCCTGTACTCGAGATAGTTCCCGTTGACAAAGTCCTCCTTTGTGGGGCCTGGTCCGGAGACTATCAGCCCCTTGATCTGGTAGATATCGATAAAGTACTGTCTCGTGGACTCTGCTACCCTGTTAAAATAGTACGTTAGCTCCATCTCGCGGAGCTTTTGAAAGCGTTTTGCAGACTGTCCTCCCTGCCTGTGCTTTCCTGCCACCCCAGAGCCGGTGTGGCTGAGCACCTCTATCTTATCACCGTGCATCAGGCCCCATCCTGCATCCTTTGCATCAATTGCCAGAAACCCTATGAGGTTGTCGTCTTTTAGCATGTCTTTTAGTATGTCCACATGAAAGTGGTCATCACATCTGTACAGGTACTGTTTTAGATCCTTGGGCGGGTCTATCTCCCATACCCTCACTACTTCGCTTCCAAGCGGCCCCCCTCCTTCTGGAGGCAGGGCGCCACAAAACATTACCAGTCCCCTCTCCGGGGTCTTTTTGTAGAGTCGGAGCCGCTGGACTACCTTGCCAAGCGAGTCTACTACGTGTGTCCTGGTAAGATCCGACTTTATATTATCTGCAGTCCCCTGTTCTTGCTGCAGCGCATTGATTATCTCGTGGAGCTGCTTGCCCTTTGGAATGTATACTGTTATGAGCTCTGTCCCCCTTCCTGATTTTTGCGACAGCTCCTCTAGCGTCTTTCGTATCTTGTATATCTTGACAGAGTCGTGCTTTGGCACGTCAATCTTTTTCATTTGAAATCCTTTTTCATCATACGAATATTAATTTTGAGCATGCTAGAGCTCCTCCAGAGTCCTTAGAAACACCTGTAGCGGCTGGTTTCCCACAATCTTTACAATCTTCTCCCCGTTAAATACCAGAAACGACGGGGTTGCATTGATTCCTATCTCCCTGCCAAACTCGTAGAGGGCCAGCACCTTTTTGCGATGTTTTTGCCCGTCAAGACACCCGTCAAACTCGTCTAGATTGAGGCCTATTACAGACGCAAATCCCCCAAGTGCCTCACGCGTGATCCATCCTGTTTTTTCGCCGCCCCAGTTCTCGTAGAGCTCGTCGTGGTACTCCCAGTATCTGCCCTGGTCGTGCGCGCAGTAGGATGCCTCTGCGGCAAGCACGGAATCAGGCCCGTTGAGCGGAAAATCCTTGAATACTAGCCTGGCCCTGCCATCCTCTATGTATCCCTCGAGGGCCTCTAGCGTACTCTGGTGGAATTTAAAGCAAAACGTACACTGATAGTCGCCCCACTCTAGTATGGTAATTGGGGCGCCTGCATCCCCGAGTATCGGAGAACCGCCCTCTGCAAGCCTCGTGGCAGTAAGCGTCTGAGTCTCCTGGTTTGGATATGCTGCCAGAAAGATTCCTGCCGCAAGGCCTACTATTACGGGAACTGTCAGATAGAGCCATGCCACAGTATAACCGATCCCAGTTCAGGTAAAAATCTTGCCCATGCAGGGCTCAGAGTGCCCGAGGTGTGAGAAATTGCGATCTAAAATGCCGGGATTCTGCCCAAAAACAGCCTACCCAATAGCTTAAATATATTCAGATGGTGCTGGACTTTATGTCTGAATCAAGACAGATAAGCGCCCACAAAACCGGCATCTCAAAACTTGCGCTAGTCGCACTTGCCGCAGTGTTTGTGGCAGGTCTGTTTGTTGTGGCCTTTGATCAGGGACACGTACTCAGCCTTGTGTATGGCGAGCAGGCATTTGCCGATCAATTCTTCCATGAACTGACCCACGACGTGAGGCACGCTGCAGGTTTTCCATGTCACTAGGTTAACATGAAGACACTCGCCTTTGTTGCAATTGTCTTGATATCTGGCGCATCTGCAGGTCTGATTCATGGCGCAGTAAACATGCTACTAGTAGAGCCGTATCTTGACTCTGCAACTGAGATTGAAAACCAGAGCCTGTTTGCATCAGGTCTGGCGCAAGATACTGCCGAGTTCCGGGCCGAGTACGAGGGGTACCGTTCGTGGCAAAAGTCAGGCATGATTCTTGGAACAGTTGTTTTAGGAATATCGATTGGATCCCTGTTTGGAATCATATTTGCCCTCTCGCGCAACTCGCTTCCGGGCCAGAGTGATGTAAAAAAATCATTTGCCCTGGCAGGAATTATGTGGTTTGCCCTGTTTGTAGTGCCATTTCTAAAATATCCTGCAAACCCGCCTACTATAGGAGAGGCTGACACCTTGGCGCTAAGAACTGCACTGTATGTCTCATTTGTGGTAATCTCCGGGCTTGGGGCTGTGTGCTTTTACAAGCTCTCAAAGATTCTGCCTAGTGGCAAAAAGATACTGGCACTGGCAGGATATGCAATGCTAATCTCTGTAGCATTTGCAGTCATGCCTGAGAATCCTGACAAGATTACAGTCCATGCAGACCTGATAACCGGGTTTAGGATAATGTCCATGCTTGGCATTACATCGTTTTGGGTGTCAGTGGGCGTGTTTTTAGGACTGTTCTGGTCCCGTCTGGATCCCTACAAGGGGACTCCGCGCACATATAACTAATTCTCATTTTATGGAATGATACTGCAAGGGATCAGGCAGCTTTGAGGCGCTTCTAGCAGATGAGAATGGCGGATTGACTTAAATAACAACCCGTACATGGAGTATCCATGGCAAAGAAGCGATTTCCACTGCCAAAGACAAGAAAATTCGACATTGGCCAAAAGGTGATAGAAGCCCTCGCTGATTCAGAGGCTCGATTGATTCTCTTTTCAATCGTCAGAAAAGGCCAAACGGCGGCATCACTGGCTGAAATGCTAAGACTCCCGCTCAGCTCTGTATACAAAAAGATTGGAGATTTAGAAGAATTAACACTCATCGAGGTAGAAAAACAGTTGCTTACAGACAAGGGGAGAACCTACAAGGTGTATAGGAGTAGAATACGCTCTGCCAACATTGCCATTAACAGGACAGAACCCAAGCTGACTCTGGTGTCTAGAAAGTGATCTGATGACGGCCTTTAACATTATCCAGCTATCAGAGTTTGATACGACCCAAAAGATAATCGAGTCCCTCAGCAATGTCTGCACACGGGCCGTGCTGTTCTCCATACTAGGCGAGTCAAAGGATGCCACCATGATTGCCGAAGAGATAAAGATATCGCTTTCTACAGTATACAAGTCCCTGTCCATGCTTGAGGATCTTGCCCTAGTAGAGGTAAATCGGTTTATCATTTCACCAGAGGGAAAAAAGATCAAACAGTACCGCAGCAGGATATCAAAGGTAGAGATCACACTTGATGGCAGCAAGCCAAGCCTGAATTTATACCCCAACGCAAAGCTAGTACAGTCTAGAGACAGTGCCTAGGCATGCTTTTTCCCTTATAAAGTCATTCCAAGTAGCTGGAATGACTCTGAGGTGTAAAATTAGTTTAAATTAGACCCCGTTTATCTCTCTATATGACGCAGCCCGGACTTGCAATGGCCATTATAATTGCAGGCATTGCCATAGCAGTGGCGATCGTATTTACAAATCCCCTCACTATAACAGTGGATGCTGATATTACAGAGACGCCAATATCTGGTCCCGTTTTAGATGATGTAATTACAATAGGACTCATTCCGGTAGAAAAGGGCCAAGAGCCCGAATCAGAGGCATCTGCACTAAAAGAGTTCTTGCAAGACGAGCTAGGAGTAAAAGTCGAGATTACATACACTACTGGTTATGAGCCGCTGATCGAGGGGATGAGATTTGGCCACCTTGATGCGGCGTTTATGGATACCGGTCCTGCCTGGATAACACATCAGAGGACGGGCGCAGAGGTGGTACTAGCAGAGCTTGTAAATGGCAAGGTAAACTATCAGGCGACTGTGTGGGCGCTAGAAGATAACGATTCTATAAAGTCACTAGGGGATACAGTGGGCAAAAAGGTGGCATTTACCAGCATTACCGGTTCGTCTGGATTCATACGCCCCGTAGGAACGCTGGTTGCAGAAGATTACATTGAGATAAAAGGTGATGACATTGTATCCCTAGAAGAGGCGCTTGAAGAGAACTTTGAGAGTTACACGTTTGCAGGCGGATACAAGACTGCGCTAGAGCTGCTCTTGGAGGGACATGTGGATGCTGCATTTGGCTCTGATATTGCGCCGCAAAAATACCTAGAGCCCGAAGACCAGACAAAGCTGCGCGCGGTGAGTACAATCGGTCCTGTACCGTCACATGTATTCATGGTGCACCCTGGCATGTCGGATCCGACCAGGGAAGCACTAGTGGCGGCATTAATCAAGCTAAACTATGACGAGAACAACCAGATTCTAATTGACTTGTACGGGGCAGAAGCGCTTGTCCCTACTACGACAAGGCAGCACATTGGAGACTTTGGCAGTCTGATTGACAATCTGACCGGCCTTGATCAAAAAATCCTCGACAAGTACGACAAGAGTAAATAAGCAGGAAATACACAACTAGACGAATTCCAATGACTCAGAGAAACCACGCCCAGTCAATATCTACAAAAAAGATAATCCAGATGAGCGACATCTGGACATCATATGACCTTGGAGTCTTTGCGCTACGGGGAGTCAACGTCTCAATTGACAGGGGGACAAACTATGCCATCGTGGGGCAGTCCGGCTCTGGCAAGTCCACGCTGCTCAAATTGATAAACGGAATGATGATTCCAAACAGGGGGACGATCAAAGTTGATTATACTCTTCCTGACATGAAGGAAAAACGCTTTAGAAAGATGCTTCACACGATAGGATATATTCCACAGAATCTGGGTCTTGTAAAGAATAGCACTGTGCTGGAGAACGTACTGCTTGGCGCGCTTCCACGGCTTGGCATAATCCAGTCAATGCTCAAAAAATTCCCCAAAGACGAGGTTGCAGAGGCCAAAAAGATACTGGGACTAGTCGGACTTGCAGGAAAGGAGGGTAGAAAGGCCTACATGCTAAGCGGTGGCGAAAAACGCAGAGTTGCCATTGCCAGGGCGCTGATGCAAAAGCCCATGATACTGCTTGCTGATGAAATAGTATCAGAGCTTGACTCTGTGACTGCGCACGAGATAATGGATTTAGTAGCTGACGCGCAACGACGTTTCAATCTGACTGCAATAATGGTGCACCATGACATGAAGCTTGCACTCGAGTATGCAAACAGGGTGGCAGTAATACAAGACGGCCAAAAGATCCTCGAGATTGGAGTCGAGGGGGATACTATTGTGGATTTTCAGACCGGAGATATGAGCACCGAGGAGATAATGGAGATGTACACAGGTGACTCCAAAAAGTAACCTGCTCATCGGGGTGATAGTGGTGCTATTGGTTATATCATCATACAATGTTGATGCAAACCCTGCAGACTTTATTCAGGGACTGCCAAACCTCGGGATTATAATGGACGAGGTGCTACTAGTAGAGCCGGATCTTGTTCCGACTGCACTATTATCAATGTTTGAGACCATCCAGATGGCATTTATTGGAACGATAATGGGGGTGGTAATCGCGCTTCCACTGAGTCTGCTTGCAGCCAGGAATCTAAATTCCCGATACGTCTATGCGCCAGTCAGGGCGCTGCTTGCAGCTATTCGCACGTTCCCGTCCATTCTGTGGGCCATCTTGTTTGTTATAATGGTGGGTCTTGGACCCTTTGCAGGCGTGCTTGCAATAATCATGTATACTGTGGGCTTTGTGGCAAAGCTCCAGTACGATGTAATTGAGACGATAGATTCAGACCCCATGGATGCTGTGGGGTCCATCGGGGTCTCAAAGTGGCAGCTGATCCGCTATGTGGTGATACCAGAGTCTGCATCACACTTACTTGGCCAGCTGCTTTACATGTTTGACTATAACATACGCCAGACTAGCATTCTGGGGCTGGTGGGCGCAGGCGGAATCGGCTTTTACATCATTACATACATCAAGTTCTTCGAGTACGGCAAGGCCGCCGTATTCATGTTGGTAGTGCTGGCAACCGTGCTTGTAGTAGACTGGGCAAGCATAAGCATACGCGACAGGTACATTGTAAAATCCCAGCACGGAGTGGGGGCCAAGTGAGTCCCTCACGTGGTTATTTTATCAAGACTGCCTGATTCTGCGGCGGTTCTTATCTCGCGTGCAATTCTTTTGCCCATGCTCATCTGCTCGCCAAACAGCATTGAATAGTACGGCGAGCCGTCTGTGTAAATGTTTGTACCTGCCACGATTCTTGCAGAGAACTCAAAAGATGAGAATTTTGCATTCTCATCGTACACTCCCTCTATGCAAAACGGCCCGTTCATCCCTGGACTGACGAGTCTTTTTGCGGCATCTACAAAGTTTTCACCCATCTCGTATACTTTTTCAAGCAGCGACTCTCGGAGGACTAGCGGACTGTTACCAATCACGTTAAATGACGGCGTTTTTTTGCTGCCTAGCTGCTGGTCTGCAGGCATTCTGGCAAGACCTTCTATGTCTGACTCGTGCCGCTGGTCTGCACCAAAAAATTCCAACTCTTCTCGCAACGGCGAATAAAAATACTGCAGGTATGCGAGCACTCCGGATACGTACTCTTGAATGTACAGCTCTTCATTCTCTGCAATTACCCCGTCTGATACCAGGCGTACTCTTTTTTCATCGTATTCTTTTTTGCTAGATGCCACAAAGTATCCCTTGCCTCCTGCTGCGCCCTGCCTCTTTACAATTACCGGCTCTGTAATGTCTTTTGGATCTTTTATGGCACCTGGAATATCTAGTCCTGCCTCTTGCATTAGTCTCTCTTTTAATTTTCTGTCAGACTCCCACTCTAGTATGTGCTTGTTTCCAAACACGGGAGTCTTTATCGACTTGATCTCTGCAGAGCTCAACTGCGCAACAAGCGTGCCGTGCGGCACTAGCACAGAGTCGCATCTTTCCAGAGCCTTTTGGCATCTTTCATCAAGTGTCTCTTTGAATGAATCCACGATGAGCATCTCGTCAATGAATGGAAATCTCTGGTATAGTGATTCGCGCTTTTTCTCGCAGATGAGAACTGTCTTGAGCCCCTCTTCTTTTGCCCCCTTTAGAACCTGCAAGGCGCAGTGGGATCCAAGGGTTGCAACCGAAGTCATTGCCTGTCTCCGTGCGCAGACGTTACATACTCGAATACCTCGTCGATGAATTCTGCATCAAGTTTCTCTCTTATCTCCTTTGGGGCCACCTCTAGTACAAAGTCATACATAGAGGCGCCCTTTTTGATGCCTCTCTCCTGCGCAAGGGAGAATACTGCAATTCCGTTTGATACTATGGCAGCTGCCTTTTCTCTGTCTGTCAGGGCCACTGCCCTACCTATTTCATGGCATTAATTTAATCTATAAAGTGAAAAATTAATTACACCATGCCCCAGAGATGGGTAATTATGATAGAAACAGAGCTCGGAGAGATGCGCAGGACGCACTATTCTGACGAAATAACCCAGTCGATGGACGGCTCAAAAGTCACAGTCATGGGGTGGATTTTGACTGTGAGGGGTCATGGCAACATCTGCTTTGCCACCATATCTGATAAAAACGGCGAGCTGCCAATAGTCGCAAAAAAGGGCAGCTGCCCGGAGGATGTGCGCGAAGAGATCTCATCACTCAAACCACATTCATCGGTGGGACTCACGGGGATGGTAAAGTCATCTGAAAAGGCACCAAGAGGCTTTGAGATAGTCCCGCAAGAGCTGCGTGTATTCTCAAAAGTGCAAAAGACTCCGCCCTTTGAGCCTACTGCAAAGACGGTAAAGAACATTGACACCCGGCTTGAATCAAGACCCATTGATCTGAGACGCGCCCCCATGCGGCACATATTCAACGCGCGCAGCATGGTCTTGCAGTCTGTCCGGAACTATTTTGTCCAAGAACAGTTCATCGAAATCAATACTCCAAAGATAATTGCGACTGCCACTGAGGGAGGAGCGGCGCTGTTTTCAATATTTTACTATAACAAGGAGGCGTTTTTGGCGCAGAGTCCGCAGCTTTACAAGGAGCAGCTTGCCATGAGCTTTGAAAAGGTATGCGAGATCGCGCCCATATTCCGCGCAGAATCTTCGAGGACAAACAGGCATCTCTCTGAGGCAATCTCAATTGATCTAGAAGAGGCGTTTGTAGACTATGGTGATGTAATGGATAGAATCGAACAGATTATTACGGCTGCTGCCAGGGCAGTCTCTGCGTATGCAAAAAAGCATCCGGATGCAGAGTTTTCCATACCTATAGTACCAGAAAAGATTCCACGGTACACATACCAAGAGCTCGTAGAGAGAATGCAAAAGGCAGGAGCCAAGACAGAGTGGGGTGATGACTTGTATCCCTCAAACCTCAAAAAAATAGGCCTGGAGGGATTTTACTTTATTACAGACTGGCCGCTTGCGCCAAAGCCGTTTTACGTAAAGGAATCCGCATCAGACCCAAAGATCTCAGAGTCCTTTGATCTAATGTTTGGAGACTTGGAGCTCTCTTCTGGGAGTACCAGGGTAGAAAAGAGCGAAAAACTCTCGCAGAGACTTGCAGACAAGGGCCTTGATCCTGAAAAATTTGGATACCATCTGGGGGCATTTGAGTATGGTGTCCCGCCCCATGCAGGGTGCGGAATAGGCCTTGAGAGGCTACTAATGGCGCTTACAGGCACGGAGAATATTCGTGATGTGACGTTTTATCCAAGGGACGTGGATAGGCTGGCCCCATAGGTGATAGTATGGTAACTGAGGATGAGATAAGACACGTCGCTGGGCTGATGAAGATAAAGGTGGATGACTATAGTGGGTATGTGGAAAAGGTAAATGCCATGATTAGTTATTTTGATATTTTGGACTCTGCCGGAGTAGAGTCCGAAGAGATTCCATTCCACGAGATATCAGTATCATCTCTGCGTGAAGACTGCCATGTCCCCTTTGATGGATCCCTGATTGAGCATCTAAAGCACTACAGAGGGGCGTATGTCAGGGCGCCAAAGATGTCCCGATGAACCTCAAAATATCTGCCCTCGAGTATGCAGAGGGTGTGCAAAATGGCAGCATCTCTGCAGAGGACTTTGTGGCATGCACGCTTGAGCAGATAGAAAAAGTAGATGAAAAGATTCACGCATTTTTGTCAGTGTATGAGGGTGCAGTGGATAAAGCCAGAGACATTGACAAGAGGATAAAGTCCGGGGAGACAGTCGGGGCGTGCTGCGGCATGCCCATATCTGTAAAGGACAACATTTGCATAACTGGTGAAAAGACTACGTGCGGCTCGAGGATGCTAGAGGATTATGTCTCCCCGTATGATGCGACTGTCATATCGCGGCTCCGGGACGAGGATGCAGTGTTTGTAGGCAAGACAAACATGGACGAGTTTGCAATGGGATTGACGACAGAGTTTAGCGCGTTTGGCCCAAGTTACAACCCGTGGGATACAAGCCTGACTCCGGGAGGATCCTCTGGCGGAAGCGCAGCCTCTGTGAGCGCATTTGAGTGCTCTGCCTCACTAGGCTCAGATACCGGCGGGTCGGTGAGAAATCCTGCAAGCTTTTGCTCAGTAGTGGGATACAAGCCCACCTATGGGCTGATAAGCAGGTACGGTTTGGTATCGTATGCAAACAGCATTGAACAGATAGGCCCGCTTTCGCGCACGGTAAAGGATACGGCATTTTTACTTGATGTGATTGCAGGTAGTGATCCGCTTGATAATACTACAGTAGATAGCACGGGAGGATACCTGTCGGGGATAGAGTCTGGGATCGAGGGGAAAAAAATAGGACTAGTAAGCGAGATGACAGGCGAGGGTATTGATTCTGCAGTCGCCTCTGCTACAAGTAGTGCAGTATCAAAACTAGAGGGGCTAGGAGCCACATGCGAAGAGGTCTCACTAGACATGGTAAAGTACTCTGTTGCGTCATATTACACCATAACTGCCACAGAGGCAGGCAGCAACCTTGCCAGATATGACAACCTCCGGTACGGCTATGACTTTGGAGTGGAAGGGTATGAGTTTAACTCGTACATTGAAAGGGCGCGCTCAAAGTTCGGGGCAGAGGTGACAAGAAGGATGATACTTGGAGGCTTTGTTCCCTCTGCAGGCCATGCAGGCAGGTACTTTCTAAAGGCCCTAAAGGTAAAGTCCAAGCTCTCAAGGGAGATGGGTCATGCATTTGAAAAGTTTGATCTCCTGCTCTCCCCCACTGTACCCGTACTGCCGTTTGGAATTGGTGACAAGATTGATGACCCGGTATCACTGTTTCTAGTTGACATCAACACAGTAACTGCCAATCTTACCGGCCGGCCGGCAGTCTCTGTCCCGTTTGCAGTATCTGGCGGGCGCCCCATCGGGATGCAGCTGATGGCAGACTCGATGCGTGATGCAGAACTGCTCCAGGCGGCTTTTGCGCTAGAGCAGACAGTACGGCTCCCAGAGGTGCCAATATGATAAAGATAGGCCTCGAGATTCACTGCCAGCTTACAAATCTAAAGAGCAAGCTGTTCTGTTCGTGCAAGGCAGACTATCGAGGCTTTGGGACAAATGAGAACATTTGTCCTGTCTGCATGGGGCTCCCGGGATCACTGCCGCGCCTGAATCGCGAGGCGGTAAAGAGCGCCACGATGATCGCAATGGCTCTCAACTGTGTTGTGCCCGAAAGGATTGCATTTTTTAGAAAAAACTACTTTTACCCGGATCTTCCAAAGAACTTTCAGATCACGCAGCTAAACATATACGGGCAGACAAGCGTGGGGGGTCCCGGACATGTGATGCTAGGCAAGAAGCAAATAGGACTTGCGCGCATACAGCTCGAGGAGGATCCCGGGAGAATAATATACGAGGGTACCAGCAAGAACATGCTCACCCTTGTAGACTATAACAGGGCAGGCACACCGCTAGTCGAGATTGTGACAGAGCCGGACTTTGAGAGTCCCAGACAGATACGAGAGTTTGTCAACATACTGTCTGATTTGTTTGAGAATCTAGGCGTTGCAGACCCCAGTCTAAAAGGCGCAATGCGCGCAGATGCAAACATCTCAATTCACGGCGGCAAAAAAGTAGAGATAAAAAACATTGGCTCGTTTCATGATCTGGAAAAGGCTGCACACTTTGAGATTACGAGGCAGGATAGCCTGCACTCCCGGGGCATGGAGATACTCCAAGAGACGCGCCACTGGGATGATCAGCGCAAGATTACCACGCAGTCGCGCTCAAAAGAAGAAGATCTCGATTACAGATATTTTTTGGAGGGGGATATTCCGTGGGTGCAGATAGAGCCGCATCTGATGGAGAAACTAAGATCAGAGATGCCAGAGAGCATTAGCTCAAAGAGAGGCCGGTATGTCTCGGAGATTGGAATGCCGGATCAGGTGGCAGACGTGCTGTCTTCAGACAAGTTTTACTCTGACCTGTTTGAAGAGTCACAGACAGGCCCCAACGCAAAAGAGATTGCAAATCTCATCACGACAGACCTGATGGGTCTTGTAGATACCAGAGAAAAGAGGGCGGCATCAAAGATCACGGCCATACATCTGCGCGACCTTGCCGACTCGATAATTGCAGCCAAAATATCAAGGAGATCTGCAAAAGACGCGCTGTATGAGATGGTAAAGTCTGGCAAAAATCTGGAACAAGTTGTCTCAGAGATGGACCTGGGAAATGTCTCTGATGAATCAGAGATAGAGAAGATGGTCCTAGAGGTAATGGCAGAAGAGCCACAGGCAGTAGAGCAGGCAAGGAAGGATTCAAAG
>RHFD01000037.1 GCA_003724325.1 Nitrosopumilus sp. D6
CTATGATAAAGCCTCTTGACTCTATCCCGGCAAACAGGTCCACGTCTTTTGGATGAAAGTGCCTGTAAAATTCGTCGGCTACAAGGGTGAGCACTGCAGGATCCTGCAGCGCCGGCCCAAAGTCCCGGAATAGTATGCCTTTTTTTGGAAAATCCTGATACTCGGCAATCTTTTCCCTAATATTCATACTGTGGGGATGCTTTATCGCAAGATAAAATTGTTAAGATTGGGCCCGTGTGTCTTCTAGAGCCTCTTGTCCTAGTCATGCTATGCTGAATCAGGCTAGTGCCACTTTTTAACACTCTAGGGACGTATCAGTCTCCCTGGATTCCCAGACATGTCACTCTGTTATCTCGTATGTGGTCTCTGCAAAGTTTTGCTTGCTGTATGACGCCCTAAACGTGTATATGCCCGGCTCTATGTCTATCGGGACAAGCCAGGGCTGGTTTACCTCACCGTCGTCGCTTGCAAGAAACTGTAGTGTGGCAACAACGTCTCCATTCTGAGCTGTTATGGTGACGGCTATTTTCTGCTTGCCACCGGTCACATGTATGTCAAGGCTTTCCTGTTTAGAGATGCTCTGGCCTTCCTCTACTGTTATTTGAATACCATTATCACTCTTGTCAAGCACGTCAAACTCGGCAGTAGCGGACTTTAAGCCACTGTCTGCCCTGACTGTCCACGTACCGGGTTTTGCGTCGATGGGTACCCGGAACGTCCTGTCACTTATCTGACATTTGTTATTTGCAAACAAACTCTTCTGCCTCGTATCCTCTCCGTCTGGATTCACAAGGGTGATCATCACTAGATAAATTGGCGTCTCGTCAGGACACACGGGGGGTCTTGCCTTTGACTGGGAGTCAGAGACTCTCCTTATTTCCATCGTGTTTCCCGTGATTAGCATAGATTCGCCCGGGAGATACTTTGTCTTTGTGGTGTGTATGATTAGATCACTCGGGTTCTTTTTCAGATTTATCGCGAACTTTTCCCCGCTCTGAATGTTCCCTTTTTTGACTACTGCAGAATATACGGTACTCTTGAGTCCTTCCAACTCTAGCATGTACGTACCCCTACCGTCAGGTCCGAGAAGTATGGATTTTTTTGCCACCTCCCTATTGTTGGACTCCTCGACTATTAGCAGCTCTAGTGTGTCAGAATTATCGCCTGAAAGCGTGATTATGGCAGTGGCATCAGAGTCATAGTGGAATTTGTCTAGCTCTAAATTGACCGGGGTGGATGGCAGTAGTCCAAGTCCTGCGTATATGAACTCCCTTTCTGAGCCGACTGTCACAATCAGCGTGTACGTGCCGGTGGACGTGGTTTTTGTGGTAGGAAACTCAAATGACGTGGCTCCGGCGCTGTCTGTTTTTATCACATCAGAACTAATCTCCCTTCCGTTAGGATCTTCCATTGTCACTGCTACCTGCGTGTTTGGAGGAGCCGTCCCCTTGAACACCATCGTCTCTCCTGGGTTAAATTTGAGCTGGACCGGTTTTATGTCTATTATGTGGTTTGACTCTACGATCCATTGCTTTGTTATGGTCTGCCTGCCGTCTGTGATGGTGGCAGTATACGAGCCAAACTGGGCATTGACTGGTATGGTAATTGGCTCGTCAATGCCCCATACACCTCTAGAATCAATCTCTGCGATCATCGAATTAATGGTACTCCCGTCAGGCGCATTTATCTCAGCGGTAATGGCGCTGTTGGGCTTGCCTGTTCCAGAGATGTTGACTTGATCCCCACGATGCACTACGTCTGGCGCGTTGTTTAGTGTGAGATCTGTACTAGAAGACAGCGGAGTCCTGATTCTGGCATCACCAATCCTCAGACTGAACTCTCTGTGATCCTCTGCGCTACTCAGCTTGAAATCAATTCTTCCGGGGTTCTGGCTCTCTGAAATTCTTACCGTACCAACAAAGCTGCCACTCTCGTCTGTCCTAAACGTGCCGATCTTTTCAGAACCGATGTAAAAGTCAAACGGCTGTGATACTCCAAGCAGCTGTCCTACCACCCTTACAGTGGATCCGACGTTTGGCTTTTCCGGGACTAGCCTGAATACGGATTCATCAGTAATTGCGGGGCCTGATGGAGGCTGTATGTCTGGGGTTTTATCCAGAATATTTGGAGGATGGGGTTTTCTTTGATTCGGAGATCTGTCTGGTTGCATGGTGCCGGTTTCAAGATCATCTTCCCCATCCAGTGTCTTCCAGAATATGGCAGTAGCCGGCTCGTCTGTGACTAGTGCCAATTTTACTGATTTGCCCGGCAGCAAGGGCTCTGAAGGGTCAAACACTATGAGATTCTCCGGAGCAATAGTGCATGTCCAGTCGTTTTCTGCATTACATGACTCGAACTTGTTGCCGTCAAGCCACATCTGTATCTGAGTGATTTTGCCATCTGACTCGTTTACAAGCTCTACAATGACAGTCTTGCCATAAACTCCCTCTGCCATTATGCTTGCATGGGCAGAGGGAATGACAAGTGTCACTGCTAGCAGTGCTATCAGGACAAAGATTCCTCCAAGCGAGGGCATCATATCATCAGGACTCCCATCTCTCACTTAAACCTAAAGCCACAGCTATTTGATGATTGGGTATTTGTCATGAGTAATATTATTAAATCTTGGCTCGCTGAAACTTGTCTAGATCCGGCTTTGCGGAGGTGTTCTGATACTGTCTTATTCTCTCTGCAATCAGGCGGTAGAGGGATCTAAATCGGTCCTTTGTCTTATCGGATAAAAACGCAGTCTCTTCAAGTGCAATCTTTTCACAGATGTACCTTGTGATCTCTACATTGTCAAATTTGCCCCAGTCGTCATCGCTGTGATCCTGCCAGATCTTTCTGAGCTTGTTGAGTATGCCTGCTTCCTCTACTGCCTCCATGTCTTGCACGGTCAAGTTTGAATAGCCCTCCTGCCTCAGCTTTATCTCGTAGGTCTGATTTACGACATGCATATAGTCATCTGGGATTATATAATCCTCGATCGATTCGAGTTTTTTGCCCTCCTTTTCAAAGAATATCGTCTGTACGGGGGAAAACTCGTTTGATACGAGCTGAGCAGATATCTGTTTTGACTCGTCTGAGTTGTCTAGCAGTATGAATGTCTTGTAGCCGTGGTTCCGGTAGAATATGGCAAGGGGAAAAACAGAGTTCTTGTTGTATGCAGCTATTATATTAAGCGGGTTCATTGATATGTTTGGATCCTGTAGAAACTTGTCAAAGGCGTTGAGATACATGGCATCTGACATTGTCTCTACTATTATGACTGGTCTGGAGTTCGTGCCGATCTCCCTATCTACTATCGAATCCACCTGCCCTCTTGAGAGTCCGTATAGTATGGGGGTGAGTGTCTTGTCATCAGCATTCCAATAGTCATAAAATATCTTGCTCAAGTGTCTTCTCTTGTCCAGCTCTACTACGAGCAGATTGCCAGGTGTATAGTCAAATATCATGAATGGTGAGTGGGTGGCATACAGCACCTGGTTTGATCCTGCCAGGTTCTTTAGCAGATCAGATATTCCCATCTGCTGGGTGGGATGCAGGTTTCTTGCAGGCTCGTCAAGTAGCAGGATTGCCTCTTTTAGTTCTGCCCTCTGCGTCTCTGCGGCAAAGTTTACAATAAATGAGAACGTCCACTTGAAGCCTTCTGCGCGGCGGTTTAGAAGTCCTGTGTTTGTAATTGTGCCGTCCCGATGCACATCAGATATTACGACACTCATTATGTTGCCAGGATTATACCTCAGATCTACGTGTATTGGGTCGCCTTTCCATGCAGGGTTTAGCTTGCTTGTAAGTCTGTTGCTTGCCGCATTGAGCATCTTTATGCACTTTGAGGGGCTCTCCTTTATCTGCTCTAGCTCCTGCATGTCAAGTTCTGCCAGATAGAACAGATTCCTCACAGTCTCTGCCTTGTCAAATTCTTCGATATATTCTGCTGACTGGCTCCTCTCCTCGCCTTTTTGGTATTCGTTTAGGTTAATGTTGCCATAGATTTTCTTATAGTCTGAAAAATATACGAACCTTGGGTGCAGATCCGACTCGATAAAGTTCTGTAGTGCGGTCTTTTCGTTCTCACCACTCAGGAGGTTTGAGAACTGGTTCTCGGGGTTTTCATAGATTTTTTCCCATTCTTCTACCACCTTTGGCTCCTGCACGGCAATCACATGGAACTGGTTGCTGAATTCGGCCATTCCGCTGTCAAATGCTTCTTGGTTTTTAGGCGCGGGACTTTGAAAGAATACCGTGTCCATCTGTATGCGGAGGTGGTTTGGTAGCGTGTCAAGAAATGATATAATCTGCCTTGCAAAGTTCTCCCACGAGTTGAGCTCTGAATCCTCTGTGTCGCTGATCTCAATGTCGTCAAACTCGTATTGAACCTTGAGTTTCTTGTTGGTGCGGTAGAGTCTAAGTTTTTTTACTTCTGGGAGCCCTGGAAATCTTTCCTTTAAGAGGGTTATCTCGTTCTGGTTTAGCTCAAACTCGCCTTCAGCAAGCCTTACCTCATCTTTAAGATCATCTGTCATCTCGTCGCACAGGTCAAGCTCTGAGACAACTTCTTCCTTGTTTAAAAGTGTGAGAGCCTCCAGTATTGTGGTCTTACCGCTCTCATTTCTCCCGACAAATGCAGCCATATCGCCTACTGTGATCTCGCCGGAATCGTGTATACAGCGGTACGCCCTGACCCTGAATTTTCGAAGTCGCATCTAGCGATAATTGATAATCTACGATTTAACTGATGCGTCAAATTTTTTGATTCATCTTGTCAGATGCCTGCGATCCTAGGTTCTGCCATGATCCCGGGAATCGAGTGCAGAAGAATGAGACATGCAAGCCCTGCCTACTAGGAAAGATAAAATCCTATGACATGTGAAGATCAAGGCGCCATCATTCCTGGCAGCTCTGGTATGTCAGAGATGCATTTACTGTATACTGTCATAACAAGGCACGGCCTAGAAATGCACTCAAATATTCTGTGCAATCACTGAACAAATCTAGGTGTGGTACAAGATGTCATGCTGTAGGAGATCTTCCGTTGTATGGGACATCAAGGCCAATTTTCATCAGACTGATTTTGAATTATTGTATCGTGAGTTTCAAATATGACAAAGTTTGCTCGCCAAGCATTACATTACCACCGGTTGTGGATACAGCTGAATGTAGACTGATTCAAATTCCATGATATTTCTTCTAGTGACAGCACGTCGTGAGATGCCTAATGTTGACTTTTCTGATCATGACTACATGATCTTATCAATGTATGGCATGTGTATAATTTACACTTGTAGGTGATGTGTTATGGTATACGGGTAATATTTCAAACATTGCTTCATACCGTGATTATTTTTATGTTTTTATTACTACAAACAAAAAACCTTTGATCTCAAACAAACTCAATCAACTTTGTACATATTTTTTCTCAAAATAACTAAAAAATCAAGGATCATGAGCGCCTCAGATCGAAATATCTTTGCTCAAATCCAAGTACCTGCAATAATCAGAACCAATTCAAAAAACTATGGAAAAACAAGACAGAAAGAGACAGACGATCCGACGGCTAGAATACTACAAAGCAGAGATGTGCATCATTCTGATGGATACAGATCCGAAACAACTTGCAACAATAACGGTGGAATCTACGCGCGGTAGCCTAATTGATGACTCGACAAGGTTTGGCACCGGCATATGTAAGAAATAACACAACGTAAAATACGACAACATCTTCAAACGCAGGTATGTGGCACTACATATTCTAGTCTATCTATAGTGCCGCGACAAAATTCTTGAGTTCAAACAAGGCAAATGCTCTATAGAAAAATAAAATTTTTACTCATGAACTTGTGCTCGCCACTATAGGTACGCCGCTAGTGAAGTTTGAGGTCGACCGGACACGACGCGCGTAAAAAAGATGTGCCGATGGACAAAAATCATCCAGACGAATTCACAAAGGCATACAGCATCTCCAGCAGAGTCAGTACGTCTGTTATCAGACATGATCCTGGCCACCTCCCCACGCAGGCTCTTTACTTCCGGGTCAGCCAACAGTATCCTGAGGGATCATTTTTAGATCGGACTGATCAAATGTTGACTCTGCCCGACATGAAATTACATGACTAAATCGTCCACGAAGTTTATATACTAACTTTCAACAGCATTATCGTGCAAGACACACTCAGAAAGCTCACCAGCATTACCCTAATGACCATAATGGTCGCAGGCGGACTAACCATTGCCATTCCAGGCATATCCCCTGATGCTCATGCCACCACTGTAGAGCGTGCAAATCTAGTCGTATCCTCTGACAGGTTTGGAGGCCCAATGATACTGGAAATTATAGTAAAAGACTCTAACATTGGAGATACAGACAAGGACGAGCCAGAACCAGACGTCTCCTTTGATGGTCATACCCTGCGAATGATCCAGGGCTCTGATGGCTATTGGTATGCATATGTGGCAAACAAGGATCACGTGGAAACACTTGACGGCACTGACGATGCTACTCAAACCAGGATTGGCATGAACTTTGGCAGGGCATGTGAGGAGTCAGATGCAAACCTCTTCTTTGCAGACAAGAACTTTGATGATGTAACTGTATACACTGCAAATGCCACGTGTACAGATCCTGTCGGGGATCCTGCCGTAGACGGAGATAGAGTAATGAATGTGCTGCGTGGGGCAAAGTCTCTACTCAAAGACAGCACTACCGGAGACAATGGCAACGGCGGTCTGGGTAACAACAATCTCGCACATTCTGCATTCTGGCCTTTCATCCAGACAATTGACGGCATCTCTGCAGATGACACGCTAGACATCATATACAGCAAGGGCGGCTCTCCGCAAAAGATTACAGTAACATATGATGATGACATGGATGACCATGCAAGTTTGAGCCTTGACAGGGCACAGTACCCGCACGACGCAGAGGTCCATGTAACCATTACAGATAATATTCTAAACATTGATCCCACAGACGAGGATATCTGGACGTTTGGCGGCCTGACAGGTGAAAAAGTATACTATCACCTGTTTGATTCCAACGGAAAGGCAGTAGATGGAGCTGGAGACGGAGCTTCAATAGAATACAAGACAGAGATGACTGACTCTGACTTTGGAGACAGCGGCATTTTAAAGATTGACCTAGGACGCAGCAGCGATGTTGACATACTGAAACTCCAGGCAAACAAGTACCAGGATGACCGTACCGGTCTGACCGATCCACTCGATGACGGAGAGATTATCACCATACAGGAAAACGCCCCAAACTCTGGCATCTTTGATAACACGGATGGCAGTAATATCTCCAGCCTAAAGACTACAAGTGATGAATCCCTGCGCAATCTGGACTTTGGAGTAGACTATGCAGATTCGCCGGCCACTTGGTCTCTAGAGTTCACCACTGCAGTCGTAAACATGGACGAGGCAAGCGTGGGCTCTGACTGGAGCTCTGGAGAGCCAATCACTGTAACCGTAACTGATGAGGATTTGAACAAAAATTCGTTAATCGCAGAGACGATTGATGATGCTTTCAAGGCACCTAGCATACTGGTAGGATCCGAAGAGGGGTCGACCGCAAACCTCATTGATACAGAGGTATTTACTCTTATGACTTGGGGCGGCGGTCCTAGCTCTAACGCAGATGGAGTACTATTACTTGTAGACCCTGCGGATAGGGATGCTACCGTCAATACCGATCATAATGTTAATGGAATATTTACCACCGGCACTAACACTGGCGACTTCTTCGGGAGAGCAGCGTCAGTTAATACCGCCTTGTATGTGTATATTGACTTTTCCTCACTTGTTGAAGTCAGTACTAGCCCCAACGAATTCGGAATATTCTTTACAAAACAGAATGTTCTACACTATACCACCAGTGTGATCGAGGTACCCAGTGGAGTTGGATTAGTACGCGTGGATAACCATGCATCTTTAAACCCTGCTATTACTGTTAATTCTGGTTCTGGTAACCTTGCTAACGCGGGCAATGCACAGTTTTACCTTCAAGGAATAGCAGGTATTCCAGCCGGTACCTATCCTGTAACACTCAAATTCTTCCTGTACGAATTTGGAGGCTCTGGTTCGCCAGCATTCATCAACGACGGTTCGTCAATATTCCTCGAAGAGACAGGCCTCAACACTGGAGTCTTTTCTGGTACCATTGAATACATAATGCTAAACCAGATAAGCGCCAATAGTGTTCCAAAGCCCACGCCAACTGTTAGTACACAAGATATAATCATTGTACTAGAAGGCGACCAGACATCCGAGGATGCAGTACGCATAGCTTATCTTGATAAAAACGCACAGGGTGATGTAAAGTTGATCTCTGACCAGGTAGACGCGCCAACCCACTCTGGCTCTATCACTCTGGATGCAGACAACTACAAGCAAGACGACACTGTACTTGTCACTATAACTGA
>RHFD01000049.1 GCA_003724325.1 Nitrosopumilus sp. D6
CTGCCTCTGGCGCAAACCCCATCACACTAGAATGCATCCGGGAATAGTCAGCCTATGGGGTATGGACCAATGTCACCGTTCTCCGGACGGTACCTTGTAAACAGCTCTACTTCCATTTTTTCTGCCTCTTGTAGTAGCTCTGCCCTTTTACCTGCCGCATCAGGCGAGTCAAGTGATCCTGCCTCACACTTTAGCGAGTTTATGCGGTATACCTGCGGCATTATATTCTCAGAGCCGGTCTCAAGGAACATCCACCTTATAATGTCATAGTCAAGCTCGACTGTATTGCCTGCTTTTTTAGAGTGCGGCGCAAAGACTGCGTTTCCAAGCTCTGTATTTTTGTACTTTTCATACAGCCAGTCAACCCACTTTTTTACGTCGTCTTCAAACGCCATGAGCACATACACCCTTGCAAGTGATTTTAGGCTTTAGATTCAAGCCTTTGGATCTCCACAAACCACGCCTAACTCGCGCAAGAGCGAGTCCATCTCTGCATCGCCTCCCATCACACCAGATAACCCTGTCGCACATCTGAGCGCAAGCAGCGCCCTGGCAGCCCCCTTTCTCACGCCAATATGCGCATCTGCAAGCAGCCGCACTAGCACGTCCTGTCTGTCCCTGGCTCCAAGGTATCCTATCGCGCCTGCAACGCACTCCCTTACTGCCGGGCTCGGATCCCCCTCAAGCAGGAGAATCCTGTCTATATCCCTGCAGTCGCCCCTGTTTGCAAGGATTAGAATGGCGCACGCCCTCACATTGCTGCTAGGGGATCCAAGGCATCCGGTCAGAACGTGTGCAATGTCGTTTTCATTTGAGACCAGCGCGGCAAATGCGTCGCCGCGCACGGCAATGTCTGCATCATCTAGCACAGATGTAACAAGAGGGATCCCTGGATCTGCGCCATGCAGCTCTGATGGCACCATGCTCTCATGTATCGCCACAGTTAATAACGATTCCACAAAATCCTCCTAGCTTTAAATTATCCTCTGCCCCCAAGCCTGCCATGTCAGAGGTAAGAGATACCGTATTCATCGGCAAAAAGCCGCTAATGGCATATGTCACATCTGCGCTGATTCAACTAGCAACCATGCCGACTGTCCGCATAAAGGCCAGGGGCCTGAGCATTGGTCGTGCAGTAGATGTCGCACAGATAATATCCCGCAAGACAGAGGCCGGATACTTTGTAGGCGAGATCCTCATCGGTTCGGAATCTTTGGAATCGCAAGACGGCAAGCTCCGAAATGTTTCAACAATAGAAATTGAAGTAAAAAAACAGGAATGATACTATTTTCTGGAAAATTTTTTCTCCATGTCGCGAAACTCTTCTAGTCCCACCACCTCGTTGAACTGATTAAACGTGAGCAGCCTGCCTGTATATGCCGACGTATCGCCGCTCTTTTTGAGTTCCTCTAGCACGCCTGCCATTGCAAACGCGCCGGCATACAGCGCAGAAAGGGGATACAGGACTATTCCAAATCCCATCTCTGCGAGTTTTTTTGCCGTAAATGCAGGCGTGGCGCCGCCCTCTATCATGTTTGCAACAAGCGGGGCCTTTATCTCCCTGCCAATCCTCTCCATCTCCTGTATGGTATCTGGCGCCTCGATGAACACGGCATCTGCCCCCGTCTTGAGGTTCTGCCTAGAGCGCCCTATTGCAGAGTCAAGCCCCTCTGTAGCCCTCGAGTCAGTCCTTGCAACTATTACAAAGTCCTCATCCTGCCTTGCATCAAGTGCCGCCCCGAGCTTTTCAGTGTACTCTTCTTGCGGTATTACCTCTTTTCCCTGCATGTGGCCGCATCTTTTTGGCCACTTTTGATCCTCCAAAAACATGCCCGCGGCGCCGGCATCGCAGAGCTCCCTTGTAATCTTCCACACACTCAGGGCGTTGCCGTATCCGGTATCTGCATCCACAATTACTGGCGCAGACACGGCGCGACAGATGCGCCTTGCATTATCTACTGTCTCTGCTGCGCCCACAAAGCCATAGTCTGGCATTCCAAACAACGAGGCAGACGTCCCGTACCCTGTCTGAAACATGGCCCCAAAGCCTGCCCTCTGCGCAATTTTTGCCCCGAGCGCATCGTATACCCCCGGTATTACCATCTGCTCTTTGAGCATCTCCCTGAGCGCGCGCGGTCTACTCGACGTCAATTCTGCGGCCCACTCTTTCCAGCTCGGACTCTAAAAACTTTCTATACCTGTCAGTCTCCTCATCTGTCATACTCCCAGAGTCCGGGGCAGACCATACAGCTGATGCCCTCTCTAGCAGATCCATTGCAACAAATCTGCCTGCGCCACCCAGCCTAAACAATACATCTAGCTGTTTCTTTACAATCTCCCCAATGTGATCCACGTCTGCAGCAGTAGCCCTGCCCTTTTCAGTCAGTGAGTATCTGCCGTCCTCTTCTTCTACGAGCCCCTCATCAAGCAGCCTTCCAAGCAGCGGGTACACCAGCCCCGGAGAAGGCTTCCAGATGCCGCCGCTTTGCTCTGTGGCATTATTAATTATCTCCTTGCCTGTGTGCGGGCTCTTTCCTAGCAGTTCCATTATGTAATATCTGGAAAAACCCCTCGGAACGCAGCTTCCGACCCGCTCAAACCATCCCGGAATCATCACTTTTGTATCGCTAGCGATATATTTTAACATTCTGACTCAACTCATACTAAATATTTGAGCATGCCTGAGGCAGGTGTGTATGGTCGATTCCATCGAGTATGACATGATAATCTGCGGCTCGGGGCTAGCAGGACTCAGGGCGGCCATTGCAGCGGCAAAAAAGGGCCCGCGACTGCGCATTGGTATAGTCTCAAAGCTGCAGGTAATGCGCTCACATTCTGTCTCTGCAGAGGGTGGGACTGCCGCAGTAATAATGGAAGACGAGGGAGATACTGTCGAGTCGCATATTTATGATACGGTAAAGGGAAGCGACTTTCTTGCAGACCAGGATGTGGCAGAAAAACTGTGCGTCGAGATGCCCGGGGAGATACGCAAGCTTGAGCACTGGGGAATGCCGTGGTCAAGAAGAGATGACGGCCGCATTGACCAGAGAAACTTTGGCGGGTATAGCTTTCCGCGCGCCACGTATGCGTCAGACAAGGTAGGCTTTTTTGAGATGCAGACGCTTTATGATACGTGCCAAAAGCACGAGAACATTGAGTATCTAAACGAGTGGTTTGCCACCTCGATAATACACGACGGACGGCGGTTCATGGGGATTACTGCAATAGAGATGTCGACTGGCGCGTTTTACGTGATAAAGGCTGGCGCCATGATAATTGCAACCGGCGGGGCAGGAAGGCTGTACAGCTTTTCAACTTATGCACTCTCATCTACTCCTGACGGATTGGACATGGGCCTGCGCGCAGGCATGGCGCTAAAAGACATGGAGTTTGTCCAGTTTCATCCCACGGGAATACTCCCGTCGGGGATATTAATTACAGAGGGTGCACGGGGAGAGGGGGCGTATCTCTTGAACAGCAATGGCGAGAGGTTCATGAAGAGGTATGCGCAGGGTAAGATGGAGCTTGCCCCGCGCGACATTGTCTCGCGGTCTATAATGACGGAGATCCGGGAGGGCCGAGGATTCAAGCACGAGACTGGCGTCGACTGTATGAAGCTGGACCTACGACACATCGGGGATGAAAAGATTAAAGAAAAACTGGGAGGAATCCGCGAGATCTCGATAAAGTTCTCTGGTATTGATCCTGCAAAAGACCTGCTTGACATACGTCCTGTCTGCCACTATATGATGGGCGGCCTGCATACTGATATTTACGGCACGACTGAGATTCAGGGCGTGTGGGCTGCAGGCGAGGCTGCATGTAATAGCGTGCATGGCTCTAACCGGCTCGGGGCAAACTCTACTTCTGAGTGCCTGGTGTGGGGCAGGATAACAGGCGAGCTTGCAGCAGAGTATGCCATGGAGAAAAAGCCGCAGGGCCCGTGGCCGCACCACATGGTGTCTGCTGAAGAGAAGCGAATCTATGACGGCATATTTCGCGGAAACGGGCACGAGAACCCGTATGAGATCAGGCAGCAGCTCACAGATACAATGAACGAAAAGGCATACGTGTATAGGAACGGCGAAGATCTCGCAGAGGGCCTCCGCAGGGTCCGCGAATTAAAGTCAAAGGCGTGGAGGCACGTTGATGACGGGGCAAAAGAGTACAATACCAACTTTTTAAATGTCATGGAGCTTGACTCTATGTTCAGGGTGGCAGAGATAGTACTGCTTGGGGCGCTAAACAGAAAAGAGTCAAGGGGAGCTCATGCCAGGACTGACTATGCCCGGCGTGATGATGAAAACTTTTTACACCACACGCTTGCCTACTATGATCCGGGCGAGCCAATAATGAAGACACATCCTGTGACTATAACGCGGTACAAACCAGTGGAGAGAAAGTACTGATGGGACGCGACGGCAAAAAGGGAATAGGCGGCATGGCAGACCCGCGCCGCTATGGAATCGAGCGCGTCGCGTACTGGCTTATGCGGCTAAGCGGTCTGGGACTGCTTGCATACTTTGTGGCACACATTTACGAGACAAGCAACATACTGCGCGGCAGGGTCGGCTGGGATGAGATACTCCAGATGACGCAGACTATAGAGGGGCACATTATACTTGCACTGGTAATAGGAATGTGTGTCTTTCACACAGTTAACGGGATTCGCGTCATGCTGGGACACGGCGGAGTATGGGTGGGACGACCTGCAAGGCCGGACTATCCATACAACCCGGCATCGCAGAACTATCGGCACAAGATAGGCATATACTCGGCTATAATTCTGGCGGCTGTCGCCATGATGTACGGACTGGCAGTGCTGTTTGGTGAGTGAGATGAGGGAGAGCACGATAATGAAGATCCACTATGGCACGGCAATAGCTGCTGTCGCCCTGGTGGCAGTACATGTGCTTATTCGCGTAACACATGGGTTTGCAGAGTCCCTCGAGTACGAGAGCGTGATTGCAAACTATCGGTATGTCCCGTATGCGATAATGCTGGAACTAATACTGGTACTTTTATCGGTGCATGGATTCAACGGCCTGCGGGTGATACTGCTGGAACTGCGGCAGGGACGCCTCTATGAAAAGTCCGTATCGTATGGCTGCATGGCAGCAATGATTGGTTTAATAGCATACGGCTCGAGGACGATAATAGTGACAAACATGGGGCTGGTCTGATGGCAATGGCGCAAGAAGAGATATCTGCACACATCTCCCCTGCAAGGACCATACTATTACGGATATCAAGGTACAATCCAGAGCACGACGGGGCATCTACTTTTGCAGAGTTTACAGTACCGTATGAAAAGTGGACCACCGTACTTGATGCGATACTAGAGGTAAAAAAGCACCTGGATCATTCCGTGGCTGTGCGCTATTCGTGCAGACAGGCAACATGCGGCTCGTGCGGCATGATGATTAATGGCAGGCCGCGTCTGGCATGCTTTACCAAGATAAGCGAGCTTGATTCAGAGACTATTACAGTAGAGCCGATGAACAACTTTCCGGTGATCCGCGACCTGGCAGTAAAGTTTGACAGGCTCTTTGATGCGCACCGCAGCATCAAGCCGTACCTTGTGAGGGAAGACTCGGAGACAGATACTGGAAAAGAGTTCCTCCAGTCTCCAGGAGAAGTCGAGCAGTACATCCAGTTTGCAAACTGTATAAAGTGCGGGCTGTGCAACGCGGCATGCCCGACCATGGCAACTGACTCTACGTTTGTAGGTCCGCAGGCACTTGCGCAGGCGTACAGGTATGTGGCAGACAGCCGTGACAAGGGCAAGGACTCGAGGCTGCGCGTAATTGATGACTCGCACGGAATCTGGAGATGCCACTTTGCCGGCTCGTGCAGCCAGGTGTGCCCAAAGGGAGTTGATCCTGCAATGGGAATCCAGCTGTTGCGCGGCTACATGCTCGGTTTTAGGTAGCCGGCTTTTTGGGATTCGGACTGTTGTTTACCTGGTTGTTTATCTGCTCTGCCATAAAGTGATTTGAGACATTTACCTTTACGTCAGTAATGCCGTCTATCTGCAGCAGATCATCATGAATGTCCTGACATATCTTGAATCCAAACACGGCAGGACAAAAGGGACTAGTCAGATGCAGGTCCACCTTTACATTCGAGTCTGCAATGTCGACTTCGTCTATGAGCTCTAGCTCTGTAATGGTGGTGTTTATCTCTGGATCCACTATCTTTGAGAGCTTGTCAAATATCTTGACTCGCATATGCTTGATGTCCTGGCTCATGTCAAATAGTGCA
The DNA here is from genome assembly GCA_003724325.1 of Nitrosopumilus sp. D6. GTDB lineage: Archaea > Thermoproteota > Nitrososphaeria > Nitrososphaerales > Nitrosopumilaceae > Nitrosopumilus. The sequence continues at coordinate 6,265 of RHFD01000049.1, forward strand.
TGGATCCTATATATAACAACTTCTAAAAAAGATTGTATTGTACCGCTCGCGGCTAGGAGGCGACATTGGTGATGCCACGCTCAGATACGTCTCGTCTGTAGATGATGATGCAGAGATCATGGCATATGATATCATTGGAAGTCAGGCACATGTGCTAATGCTAAACAGGTGCGGCATTATAAGAAAGACGGATGCAAAAAAGATACTTGCGGCGCTGCGCCAGGTAAGATATTCCAAAAAATCCGGTGCAGAAGACATACACGAGATGGTAGAGTCAATCGTGATAAAAAAGGCAGGCATGGAAAGCGGGGGCAGGATGCACACTGCAAGGTCGCGCAACGACCAGGTGGCGCTAGACATGAGGATGAAGGTGCGCAATGATATCAATGTGATATGCAACAGGATACTTGATTTGGCAGAGGCGCTCGTATCTGTTGCAGGCAGCCACCAAAAAACCATAATGCCGCTTTACACGCACCTCCAGCAGGCCCAGGCGGGACTGTTCTCACACTATCTATTATCCCACGCAGATGTCTTGCTGCGCGATGTGCAGAGGCTTGCAGGCACGTACGGGCGCGTAAATCAGAGCCCGCTTGGGGCAGGACCCGTGGGGGGAACCGGCCTCCCCATAGACAGGGCAATGGTGGCGCAGCTGCTCGGCTTTGATGGAATAGTCGAGAACTCGATAGACGCGACTAGCTCGCGCGACTTTGCCGCAGAGTACGTATCCATGACGTCCATACTGATGACTAACTTGAGCAGGATTGCAGAGGATTTGGTGGTGTGGTCTACTGCAGAGTTTGGATTCATAGAGCTTGCCGACGAGTTTGCATCACCTTCAAGCATAATGCCGCAAAAGAAAAACCCCGACATACTAGAGCTGACAAGGGGCAAGACTGCACACATGCTAGGAGATTTGATAGCAGTCCTTGCTGCAGTAAAGGGGCTTGCCACAGGGTATGGCAGAGACTTGCAGCAGGCAAAGCAGGCCGTGTGGTCTGCATCAAGGATTTGTACCGGGGCGCTAGAGGTGCTCAGGCCTCTGCTTCTCACCATAAAGGTCGATGAAAAAAGAATGAGGGATGCCGCAGAGTCAAGCAACCTTGTAGCGCTTGATGTCTCTGACCGCCTTGTACTAGAGGGGATCCCCTTTAGGGTGACGCACCAGATAGCAGGCGCGCTGGCGCGCATTGCGCACAAATCAAAAAAACCAATATCCGGCCTTCAAATCAATGATGCAAAAAAGGCAGTACGTGGCACAAGTGTTGATGCGCAGCTGGTATTAGATGTGGCATCATCTGCCACCGTGTCCTCCTCACTCAGGGAGAGAAAGTCTGCCGGATCGTCAGGATACGCAGAGCAAAAAAGGATGATTGCAGGGCGCGCCAAAAAGATAAGCAGTTACAGGACAGAGCTTGCATCAAGGGAGAATAAGATAAAGTCGGCGCTAGACTACCTGCAAAAGCAGGCAGACCATATATAGTCAAAAGATCTGCTGCATGTCCTTGTTTATCAGGTCTATCTTTTTTGCATATGCGCTTTTTGACCTGTCGTTCTTTTTGAGGTTGAGGACGTTTCCGCACGAGGGGCACTTGAACATGCCATCAAGGGACTCTTCAAATGTGACCCGCGAACAGTCCCCGTTACCGCAATGGTAAAAGTCTGATGCATTCTCATAGTCTAGGCGCTGCTGCAGCCTCTCGCCGATCTTTTTCTTTTGATTCTCTATAAAGTGCTCGACTTCCTCTCTTCGTGTCCTCCATCTGTATACAAACCAGCCCTTTCTCTCGTCTTTTACGCGGATTCCCGTGATGAGGGACTTGCCAAACAGGTCATAGAGGACCTTTCTTACCATGTTGATTCGCAGGCCCGTCGAGCTTGCAATCTCCTCGTCTGTGGCATCCTCTGCCTTTAGGAGGGATCTTGCCACCTTTAGGTACTCGTCGCCGCCTATCATCGAGGCGATTCTCACAAAGGGATCCTCGTACTTGTCTACCATTATGTTCTCGGGTGGGATGATTCTACTATTAATCCTTGTTTGTGCGTAGCTCTGCATCCCAAATATCCTGTTTTTTAATGGAATTCTTTAATATGCACCTGTCTAACTAGTAGGCATGTTCCTCAAAAAGCCTCGTCTGCAAGCAGGGGCACTGTTCAAAAGCGGGGAAAAATTCCCGGTGACCGGGTATTACTCTTATGCTGATCATGCGGGTTTAGACAAAGTAGACTGTTATGTATCTGCTGACTCGACAGGAGGCCTGCTGTTTACAAAGGGCGAGACTGTTCCCAAGCTAGTATCATGCCCTCACACAATTTATTGGCAACTAGATGCCAGATACTAGTCTGGCTAGACAGTCTCTATTTTTTGCAACAAGATTTTAGCATGGAGTTATTACTATTGTGATATCCATGGTAGGCATGTTGATTTTGAAATATATGAATACATTCATGATACTGGCGTGCTAGATGCGCATATGACCAGTCATTTAATAAATGCGATCAATTAGATGATTTGATCATTTTTAAAATGCACAATGCCTGGTTTCAAATCTATAAAAGTTACTGGATGAAATTTGCAATACATCTAGTCCTGCTCTACGCTCTTGCCATTCTCCGAGGGAATTATCCTTCTTTTTGCGCCAGAAAAACTGCGATCAAACTGGGCCCCCTGCTGTACCCTGTCAAGCAGTACTGCAAGCGCGCTCACCTCTGAGTGCGGCTGGCTTCCTGCTGCCACGTTATAGTCTGCCATCTCGTATACCTCGCGCGGAACCTTTTCTGCGCCAACCACCACTAGCAGCCTCTCTTCTGCGCCCATCTTCTCTTGTACATCACCTATCTTCTGCCCGTACATGGAGAGATGCGCCACTGCATAGCCGTCTTTCTTTTTTTCCGCTAGGACCTGCCTCCATCCATCTATCATCTCGACTCTGAAATCCCCTCCCCACGTCTGGTTTACCCCTGTAATTGTATCCTTGATCTCTGGATTTACCTCTGTCATCAGTATCTTTGATGCCCCAAATGCCCTTGCAACTAGGGCCACATGCGTGGTGACCCTGTCGTCCCTGACTAGGCGCTGCCCTATGCGCAAGACCTCAATTTTCATATCCCACTCCTGCAATGCTGCCTATTATCTCCTTTATCCTTGCAATGTTTGTGCCAGTGTACGCAGAGACTGGAACGCATTTCTTGCTCTCCTCTAGGCCGAGTATCTCTATCTTTCTGTCAATCTGCCCGGCATCAATCAGGTCTGACTTGTTGAGCGCATACACTATTTTGTCTTTTTCTATTCCCAGCTCGCCAAGTGTCTTCATGCAGCTAGAGAATTTTTTTCGCAGCTCACTAGATGTATCGGCGGCATCTATTACTACTATTACCACGTCTGCATACCCGAGCTCCTCAAGTGTAGACTTGAATGCGTCAATCATGTATGCAGGAAGCTTGCTGATGAATCCCACGGTATCAGATATCAGCAGCGCCTCGCTGCCAATCATCACGCGTCGTGTCGTGGTGGTAAGCGTGGTGAACAGCTCTGCTCCCTGCGCGCCAGACTCGCCTGTCATCTTGTTAAACAGCGTGGTCTTGCCTGCAGACGTATACCCTGCAAGAGAAATAATCTTGAATCCTATGCGTCTTCTTGCCTGCCTGTGAAGCTCCCTTTGCTTGCCTGACTTTGCGAGCTTTGTCCTGACTGCCTGCATTCTGTGCTTTATGTCATTATAGTATACGTCGACTCCAAACTTGCCTATCCCCATGAATCCGGGCTGCTCGCCCATGCTTGAGAGGCGCACCCTTTCCTTGGCGCGGCTCATCTCGTACCGGAGATGCGCGAGCTTTATCTGCAGCTTTGACTCGGAGCTTGATGCCCTCCTCTCAAATATCTGCAGTATCAGAGTCTCCCTGTCAAGTATCTCCATGTGAAGCTCTGATGCCAGATTGTAGTTTTGCCTTGGCTTTAGTATCTCATCAAAGACTATCACATCAGGCCGGAGCTTCTCTGATGTCTTTTTTAGCTCTTCTAGCGCCATGCTGCTCATCCCGTACTTTGGCCTTTTGAGAAACTTTTGCCTGACAGTATGCGCCACCCTGTATCCTGCCGCATCACACAGGCCTAGCGCCTCGCCTATTGCATCCTCCCTGTCATATGTGATTAGTATGGCAGTATCCACGCCCAGCTCATCCTGACTTTTTGAGGGCCTTTTCAATATTCATATTGAGCACAATCTCTGCAATATCGCTTGCATACTCTGAGACCCTCCGTATGTTCTCAGTCATCCTTCTGACCCTGTAGATATCCTCGTCGTCTTTGAGGGTCTTTGAGGCATCGCGGACCTTTTTCTCATATTTTGAGATCTCCGAGGTCTCCTGGATGGTCCTCTCTGCCTGGACATAGTCCTCCTTGAAGAGGGCAAGACACGACTCGTCAAGTGTGCGCAGGCAAAACTCGTTCATCTCTTGGAGTCGCGCCAGAACCTCTTTTTTGACGGGCCTCTTAAACTCGAGCAGATCCTTTGCAATGTATGCGGCATGATCCCCTGTCCTCTCGATGTTTTTTACCACCAGCCTGTACCCGAGGCAGTCCCGCGCGTTTCTAAACCCCATCTCTTCGAGCATGTGCTCGTTTTGTATGGCGATCTTTAGCTGGCGGATTATGTAAAATCCAAACTTGTCCACCTCGTCATCAGTGTGTATCACCTCTTGCGCCAGATCTAGATTGTTCTCCTTTACTGCAAGCAGCGCATCACTTGACATTGACTTTGCAAGGTGGATCATTCTCTTAAATGCGCCATCCACTGAGAGCTCTAGCAGGTTTACAAGTACCTGCACTGTGATCCCGTTGCTAGAGTCTGATGTTATCTCTGATCCCATCAGCATCCGCCTTACTGCCCCCTTTACCGTGTTTCTCTGGCCGGGACTGAGCCTGCCGTTTTTCGGCTTTACATAAATGGTCTTGAATCCTAAAAAGTAAAGTGATATGAGCTTTCTAACTATTGCAGATCCCTCCTCGCTAGAATCAATCTCAATTACTGCCTCGTCTTTTTTTTGCGTCCTTGACTCGAACTTTGGCGGATACATCTCTAGCGTCGAGGATCCCCTTCTTACCAGTCTAATCTGATCGCCTTGCTTGAGCCCGAGATCTGTTACCCATCGCTTTGGCAGTGATATGATGTACGAGGACTTGCCTGTAAACTGGATCTTTCTTGTCTCCCCTTCCATAATCTAAAGAGAAAATTCCTAACTATATAGTTTGATATTAAAAGTATGGTTATGCATTGAACTAATATTTAGAATCGCATACTGGCACGCGTGGATCACATGATAAAACTCAGACATACAATTGATGCCCTGTTTGGCAGCGGTGTCTCGCGGCACCTGCCAAAAAATCTAGACATGACATTTTCGCGCAAGACGGGGCGGCTCAAGACTGCCTCGCACGAGGGCAGGCTGCTTTGCACGCTCCGGATAGACGGTGGTCTGGCAATCAGCAAGCTGCTTGCCGGAATGCTGCTAAAGAGCAGGGCGTTTCGGGAGAACTGTGTCGAGATAAGCGCAGAGGCGGCACCCTTTGTACGGGATGGCAAGTCTGTCTTTTCCAAACATGTGGTGTGGTGCGGAAAAAAGGTGAGCATTGCAGCCGACACGCCGGTGCTCTTTGAAGGCGAGGTGATTGCAGTCGGAAGGGCAGTCCTGTCTGCCCCCATGATCCGGGATTTCAAAAGAGGCGTGGCAGTCAAGGTCAGATAGTTTAAAAGGCAAGCATGGCGCCACACATGCATGATGCGCGGAGGCAACCGTGAGATGCGGAGAATGATGGACAAGATGGGTCTTGACATGAACGAGATTCCAAACGTCCAAGAGGTAATAATAAAGACAGACAAAAAGGAGATCATTGTAGCAAAGCCGTCAGTCACAGAGATGAAGGCAAAGGACAACTCGATATTTACAGTTACTGCCGACAGCTATGAGGAGAGGGAGCTAGAGGTTCCCATATTTTCAGACGAGGACGTGCAGCTGGTGGCACAGGGGGCCGGAGTGGATGCAGAAAAGGCCAGGGGAGCACTCGAGGAGACAAAGGGCGATCTGGCAAGGGCCATAATGCTTTTGAAGACCGAATAGTGAATAGTTTAATTATTGGCAGGCATGACTCGCTGACATGAGCATGGCTGAATCAAAGGTGACTGATATAGTCCGATCACTTGGCACACTTGAAGATGACATGGACTCCCTTGATGCAAAGACTGCCGAGATGAAAAAGCAGCTTGTCGCAAAGACGCAGGCAGAGGCCGGATCACTACTTGCAAAGACCCGGGAGATGGCATCAAAAGAGGCCGAATCAATCATCGAGGCGGCCAGGACAAAGGCCACGGCAGAGTCAAAAGAGGTGGAAAAAAGAGGCGAGGTCAGACTCTCTGAGATCGCCTCAAAGATTGATGCCAGCTTTGATCAAGCCGTCACACATGTCGTGTCAACTGTTTTGAAGCCATAAATCTAAATCAAGGGCGTCTTCTTTCCAATGTATAGACCCGCTACAAAATGTCCGCATCGGGATTGCCACCGCCTATGGCAGGCCGTACTATCGCTTTTCGACGCGTCTCAGGCAGATGGGGGTGCGCTTTGACTCGATGCTTCCAGATGAGATCCCTGGGTATGCCGGGAACTTGGTGCTCACCACCAGGGCAGAATCCCCGGAATGCACAATACCTGTGCTATACGAGGACACTTTGGAATACCATCTGACTGTGACGCGCGGCATGATGATGCAAAAGCTCGGAGCAGGACTCGAGTTTGAAGAGTTGATACTCGGCGTGGATCCGGGCCAGCGGACGGGTCTGTCTGTATTTTACTATGGCCAGGAGATTGAGAGCTCTGTGCATCTGTCTGCAGACTGCCTAGTATCTCATATCATCGAGGTGATGGGCGGGCTCTGGGCAAGAAAAAAAATTGTAAAGATTGGCAACGGCAACATGGATGTTGCAAAAAAGATAATTGACATGCTCAACTTGAGGTTCTGTTCTTCATTTGAGCTAGAGTTTGTAGACGAGCAAAAGACTAGTCCCAAGATAAAAAACTACAACCAGGGAGGCAAGCGCGACATGCTATCTGCAAGATACATCTCGCGGCGCGAGGGGCACAGGCGCTCTGTACTACCGCTGTCGATCACAGGCTAGGCGCCATGTTAATCGCAGATGTGCCATGCGCGCAGATTCTGGCAGGAATTGGCAATTTTGCATCCGGCTTGCAGGCGTGAACAGATGTATCGTTTTCTAGAAATTTCCAAATTTGGAGCTATACATATTTATTGAAGATTTGTTCTTTTTTTTTGAAACTAATCACTATATTTAGCGATTATATTCAAATATTATGGTATTTTCTAGCATTTGTATGCGATTTTTTCCGATCCAACCTTATATAGTTATGAATTCTATACAATAGCGTAATGACTTGTAAGGGAATATGCGTCAGATACAAGGCACAAAAGCCTGTCGGAACCGGAAGGTATGCATCCGGACAGCGCCGCTGCCAGATCTGTGAGATATTCATAAAGTGGGAGGGACTGTGGTGTCCATGCTGCGGATACAGGCTGAGAACAAAACCCCGCAATCTAAAGTACAAGGCAAAACTGCGCGCGCGTGTAGAGGCAGACTCGCTGGTGGCAAAGGCGGCACGCGCAAAGGTGGCTGCAAAGATACCAAAGGAAAAGACTGCCTGCAAGTATTGTGAAAAGCTGTTCGTGTACGCAGACAAGCATGAAAAGAACTGCAAGAAAAACCCAGAGATTAAAAGCTCCTCAAAGAGCGAATCAATAGCAATAAAAGCCTAGACAACTTTTCTCATCTCGTTGAACACAAAAAAGACAAGCGTTGATGGTCGCAGCTTTTCGCTCACGGTTCAAAATTTTGAGAACGGATGCCTCGTGTTTGTATCTGAGGGGGCAGAAAAGATCGGCTCGATGACAGTCTCTCTTGCAACAGGCCCGGCGCCTGTCACCACTACGATAATACCCTCAAAGACAGAGTCGCTGTTTCTCAAGATGATGGCAGAGCGGCTTAGTACCCGCATACGGGGAATAGCGCTCGTGTCAGTGTTTACACAAGGGGAGCTTGGAAACAAGACGGCAAAGGCCCTGATGTCTGAGATTATGGAGATGGTAAGAGTATGAGCGATCTGAGGAGTTATCTTGCACAGATAAAAAAGACCCGGGATCTAAAGACTGTGCGCTCGAGGGTCTCGACAAAATTCGAGATTGCAGGAATCACCGCAAAGGCAGACGGCTCGCAGGCGATACTCTTTGAGAATATCCGGGGAAGCAAATCTAGGCTGGTATCAAACCTGGTCGGAACAAGGAGGCGCTTTGCGCAGGCAGTCGGAGGCGATGACATACACGCAAGAGTCATCTCTGCAATCAGCAGGGCAAAGAGGCCAAAAAAGGCCCCTGGCAAATTTTTGCAGAACCGGGCCAGGGACATCTCACCACTGCCAATAGTGACCCATTTTGAAAAAGAGTCAGGCCCGTTTATCACATCCTCGATAGTATATGCAAAGAATCCTGATACTGGCAGGCAGAACTCGTCATTTCACCGACTGATGCCAGTTGACAGGACACATCTTTCAATCCGGATGGTAGAGGGCCGCCACTTGCACAGATGCTTTGTTGACGCAAAGGAGCACGGCGAGGATCTAAAGGTGGCAATCACAATAGGCGTGCACCCGGCAGTATCAATTGCCGGAGCATACCAGGCAGAGTGGGGCAGAGACGAGATAGACATTGCAAACTCACTGCTTGGCGGCAAGCTGTCCCTTGCAAGACTGGATCATACAGAACTTGATGTGCCGTCTGGCGCAGAGATTGTCATGGAGGGGAGGATTCTCCGGGATGTGACACACAAAGAGTGGATGGTCGAGATGCTCCAGACATATGATCACAAGAGGGCACAGCCAGTCTTTGAGCTCGAGTCACTATACCACAGGGACAGCCCCATCTTTCATGACATACTGTCAGGATATTCAGAGCACCGGCTGCTGATGGGAATGCCAATAGAATCCAAGCTTACAGGCGGCCTCAAAAAGGCATACGGGCAGACGCGGCGCGTATCTATGACAAACGGCGGCTGCAGCTGGCTCCACGCAGTAGTGCAGATAAAAAAGAGGACCGGCGCCGATCCAAAAAAAATAATCAAAAAGGCATTTGAGCTTCACCGCTCGCTAAAGCAGGTAATAATAGTCGACGAGGACATTAATCCTGACAGCGCCGATTCTGTCGAGTATGCAATGGCCACCAGGTTTCAGGCCGACCGGGATATTATAATACTCAAAAACGTGCGCGGCTCGAGCTTGGATCCTTCAAGTGATCAAAAGAGACTGCGCACAGCAAAGATGGGCATCGATGCGACACGTCCCCTCTCAAAGCGGCCCGAAGGATTCGAGATCGCGCGGATTCCCGGCGTTGAAAAAATCAGGCTAGACAAATATGTCTAACTGTCCTGCTTTGGCCACATCTTGTTCCACGTTTCTGCAAACTTTTTCATCATCTCGCCATAAGACTGCACCTGCTCCAGTCCTGTCGAGCTGACGGCCTTTTTCCAGTCTTCTGCAAAGCTTGCAAGCATGGCTGCCCCAGAGTCACCCATGGCCTTTTGCCAGTTCTCATTGAACAGCTTTATGGTCTCTGCGCTAGATTCTACAGTCGCCTTGTCCCAGACCCTGCCAAACTTGTCTTGCATGTCGGCGCTTGCAGTCTGCATCTGCTCAAGGAGACGCCTCCAGTTCTCAAGGGATGCCGTGTATTCAAGCCACAGCGTGTCCCACTCTCTAGTCTGAGTCATTGTTTATGCGGGGTCTTTGCCATTCTTAAATGGATCCCCGGAATTACACCATTATGTGTATTCCACGGCAATCTATCTCTTGTAATGTATGAGAATGGTTGAAAAAAACGCGGCAATGGTGGGTCCGGTGGCATATATCAGACTGTCTACAAATGTTATGTCTGTCTGCAAAATTGCGCTAAAACTGTTTGCAGAGAAAACCGTTACGATGGCAGTAATTATAGATGCGATCAGGCCGTTTACCATGACCCGCCTTGACTCTGGATTTATAATTCCGTTGTTTTCTTCGGTATCACTGATGATTTTTGCCTTGCGTCTCTTTAAATATTTCTCAAGATGTTTTCTGTATTTATACGCCAAACTGTGAAAAATTACCTCTACCTCGATATTCTCTTCAGGATTTGTTGTTTTTGTCATAGTAAAACAGCCCTTGAATCCGGCAATCTCTTTTACTTCTTTTCCAAGTGTCGCATATTCTTTTTTTGAATTAACACTGTGAGAATGACCCGATGTTTTTTTATTGTAGATCACCATCATCCTATGTCTGCTGAAATTCGTTGTACGATCTTAGAGACTCCTTCCAACTGACGTATTTCTGCAGTCAATTTTTCAACAGATTCAATGGTCCTGGCATCAATTTCAACGATAATGTCGATCTCCTTGTCGTTTGGAGCCCAGACATCTACAACGTGCCCCATATTTTTAATCTCATCCATTACAAGCACACATGCGGCCTTTCCACTCTTTCTTATCTCCTCTTTTAATTCTGATGTGCACTCGACTCGTAGTGTGCCTGTTAGCAGACTCATACTCATTCTAAAAGTTTGTTCTCCATGTCTGCACAAAACGGTTCATTCAGTGTAATTCGGTTCATCTTCTCTCCCTGAACCATTAATCCCGGCGTAGATGAATTTATAGCTTTGGCAGTTCTGTGGCCTCTTTCAAAATCCACACCCTCATCCATCAGTAATAGTTTGTCTGCATATGTAATAAATCCTTTTTATGCATGCCTCTCAGATGTGCCCTAAAACCATATGTGTAATGGCGCGAATATTAAAATTCAAGCCATTCTACTACCCATTGATGGCCGACGAGACAAAGGCAAAAGCTCCCAAGAAAAAGGCGCCTGTAAAGACTGATGCGGTTGCAAATGCAGAGGCGGCGATAAGTGCAGCAGAAAAGGCAGAAGCTGCGGCTGCAAAGGCCATTGAAAAGGCAAAGATTGCAAAGGAAAAGGCAGAGGCTGCAGTAGAGGCCGAATACAAGGCCATCGCCGACGAGGTAAAGGCAGATGCTACAAAAAAGTCAGATTATACATTCAAGAGGCAGTCCGAAGAGATATTCAGGCGGGAGATGGCAGAGCCAGAGTTCTTTTTGGATAAAAAAGACAGGTTCCCAAGACCCATCCTGTCTGCCGAAGAGCAAGAAAAGATAACAAAAACTGCAGAGACTCCCAAAAACCAGATTCCAGCATATGTGCCAGAAAACATACTCAGCCCCGAGTTTGGCGGACTCTCAAACTATGAGCGCGGAGTCAACGGATTTTTAGAGGATACAAAAAAGAGGCTAAAAGATCTGCGAAATGATCCAGAGGCGACCCAAAAGCAGTTAAAAAATGCCAAATCAGACATTGCATATTTGGAATCAATACATGAGAACTATCACATTGGAATGAACGTGTTTAGGACGGCAAAGGGCGGACGGGACAAGGTCAGGAAATGATGGCATGAACCAGATAAGCTTTGACGTAATGAATGCAAGAGTGACGTTCAAAAACGTTCCCCTCCACACACTCTCAAAGTTTGCATTCAAGGATGTGACTGCAGCATGCGAAGAGTTCAAAAAGATTCCTGCAGTTGACGAGTGCATAATAGTCCAGACTTCAGGCAGGGTCGAGATATTCATAGTGAGCAATGTGGATGCCTCTGACTCGCCTGATGCGCGAAGACCCGAGGGAAAGACTCTCGTACTAAGCCAGGTAAAAGACACGTGGATATCGCTCTCGTCTCTAGAGCAGGTAGATATTGACCACTTTGATCAGACGCTAGAGGTGTACAAGGGCGATGACGTATACATACATCTTTTGCGCCTAGCATCCGGGATTGACTCGTTTGTAATGGGCACGCAAGAGATCTCTGACCAGCTGGTCCGGTCCCTTGCGGGTGCAAAGGAGTCTGGCACATCAGGCAAAATAACAAACAAGCTCTTTGAGAGCGTGATCCGGCTGGCAACTAGGATGCGAGATACAATCGGCATTGCAGACAATGTCGTCTCGCTTGGAGACGTGGCAGTAAAGCTGGTAGATGAAAAGGCCGGGCTTGACTCTAAGAAAAAGGTCCTCCTCATCGGAACAGGCGAGCCTGCTGCCATGGTTGCAAAGACCCTGACACAAAAGGACATTGGCTTTGATGTTGCAAGCAGGACAATGGGGCGCGCAACCAGCTTTACGACGCTTCTTGGCGGCAGTCCGGTAGACTTTGAGGAGACACTTGCAGGCTTTGACAAGTATGACATTATCTTTGTGGCTACCACGTCGGACTATTTCCTGATAACATATGATCGGATAAGGCTGGTAATGGAGGAGAAGAAAAAAGGCACGCTTGTACTGGATCTGTCTGATCCCCGTACAGTTGACGAGGGAATAACGGCGCTTCCCGGAATAAAACTGCTGTTTCGCGACCAGATATACGAGATTTACGAGGAGAGCATAAAGGCAAGAGAAGGCATCGTACCTGCAGTAGAAAAGATAATTCAAAAAGAGCTTCCCATCCTGTCTGCAACGATGAACAGGCTTGACAGTTAGTTCTGCTTTCTTAGTATGAACTGCATTATGGCCTCCCTTGTATAGTCTATCCCGTGAACCTCTTCAGTATGCTTTTTAAAATCATCAATGACGCTCTCTACCTCTCCTTCTACCATAAAATCACACTCAAAGCCATAGTCGCGGCACTTGAGTTTTACCATGTCTTGAGAATAGCGCCTTGGTATAAAAATCCAAAGGTGTGCTCTATCCGTACGACTCGAACTTTATTCCATAGCTGCCGTCGGGTTTTTTCTCGTGCTCTGTGACAAACCCCTTGGAGCCCAGATACTCAATGACCCCGTCAATGGTTCCCTGGTACCCGCAGATATACACAATGGTGTTCTCCGGGGTGAGCTCCTCTCCGACCATCTCCTCGACAGGTGACAGGCCTGTCTTTTTGTCCGGCTTGAAGAACGACTCGACTCTGCCCACGTGTCCGGACCAGGATCTGTTAAAGAATTCCTTTGGCCTGCTGATTGCAGCCCTGTATCTAAAGTTCCATTTGTCGCGCCCGGCACTCTCACTTTCAAGTTCCAGGTCAGTCAGCAGCCGCTTGTAGCTTAGCTCATCTACATAGCTTGCCCCGTGAAGCACTATCACCTCCCGCTTGTCGCCTATCTGATGAAAGTGGTTTGCAAACGCAATAAACGGGGCAAGACCCGTGCCGCCTCCAACACATATTACGCGCCTAGTGTCCTTTTTTCCATCATGTAATGTGTTACTTATCTGCAAGGCGGCGCCCGTGGGTTCGCCAAGTGTCACCTCGTCTCCCACGCCTAGATAGAACAGCTCTGTAGTGACCCTGCCGGGAAGTGGCTTTCTGACCCACCTGATTACAAACTCAAAATAGTCGCGGTTCTCCGGGTGTGATGCAATCGAGTACGCCCTCCGCACGATCTTTTTTTCCGCGGGTATGGGCAGTCCTATTGTGAGAAACTGCCCCGTCTTGTACCCTGGCATCCCGCCTTTTGGAACCAGCCTAATAATTGCAAGATCCTCCTTTAACAGCTCTACATACGTGACCTTTGCACTTGTCTCTGCAACCATGAATGTTTTTTTACAGCTTTGGATAAATATATTTCCCATGAACGGGGCGCAGTCTAGATGATCCCGGAGACTACCTCGTCTAGTACCGTCCTGTTTGCCGCAGCTACAAAGGAGATCCTCGTCTCATAACTGAGATCCGCATCAAGCGGGTTCATGTGCTCGTCAAGTAACAGGCCGCCTGCCTCCCTTGCGATCAGGTATCCGGCAGCTATGTCCTGGATTCTTATCTTGCCGCGTATGTCTACAAGGACGTCTACAAGCCCCCTTGCAAACATGGCCATCTCGAGCGCGTTTGCCCCAAAGTGCCGGGCGTGGTTGTTCTCAAGGATTGGCTGCAGTCTTTTTACCAGCTCCATGCCTGCGCCCGATGTGTTGACGCCGACTATCCTGTATACGGGCTTTTTATCATGCACGCTTATCTTCTTGCCCTCGTAAAACGCCCCGCCGCCGCTTGCAGCATGGTAGGACTGGCCCCCGGACAGGTCTGTTATGACCCCTGCCGTGACAGAGCTGAGTCTCTCCCCTTCTGCAAATGCAAGCGAGCTGCAAAAAAACGGCACGCCGCGCACGGCATTGGCAGAGCCGTCAATTGCATCCATGATCACATATCCCCTGGGATTCTCGGAGAGCTCGACTCTTCCACACTCTTCTCCTAGTACTGTACACTCAAACCCTGTCTCCTTTAGATAGTCAAGTACTGTCTTTTCTGCAACAATGTCAATGTTTCTGGAAATATCCCCGCCTGCGCCGCGGCCAAAGTCGCCTGCCGCAAGCTCTGTTCCTGCAAGATCCCGTACATTCTCGTATATTCTGCGCGATGCCTCGCAGAGTATCTCTAGGGCATCCATGCCCGGAATCTACCATCTCGTAATTTAAGTGAAGAAAGATAGCGCGCGACCCGACATTTTAAATAATAACGTGCGGGTCTGTTGTGTGTGAGCGGCAAGGACAAGTCAGTTACAGGCAAGGGGGCGCTAATGACTACAAAGCCGGGCAAGCAGATACTGATGCAGGGACTCTCAAAGTCAAAGGGATTCCGCATGTTTACAAGATACAAAGAAGAGGCAGAAGCAGGCTTTGCAGACTTTGCGCTCCGCTTTACGCGCGGCCTGCTAGATGAGATACGCTCTGATGTAAACCCGGGATCGACGCAGCAAAAGTTTGGAGACGAGGTCGGCTCGGCAGAGATGATACTTGGGAGCTCGGAGATCGAGGCCGTAAGATCCCGGCTTGAGAGCCCCGATGTTCTAGGAGACAGGGTCATGCGCATACTTGATTCAAACTTTGTAAAGATGACATTTCCCGTATTCAACGCCCTCTTTGACGGGGCCGCAGAGCACGCAGAAAGAAGTGATCCCGGGCTGAGGCAGGACATGGTAGAGGGGCACATACTGGCAATAGATCTCAGCGAGCCGATGGACCGCATCATAGACCGGGACGAGGATCTCGAATTTCTTGATGACTATAAACTGATGAACCCGTACATACTGAAAATGGCCCGCGAAAAGATCTCACGCGGCGGCGAGCGGGTGCTGGCAGAATTTGAGGCAGGGTTTTGTGATGCACGGACAGGCCAGGATCTAGACGAGGCGCTAAAGTCGCGTCCTGAAGAGATAACAGAAGAGGAGATGATCACATCGTACAAGAAATACAGGGCAGTAATGGGCACGGCAGGGCGCAACATGGCACTAGCAGAGCGCCCGCTTGGCGAGATATTTTACACCGGCATGGCAAAGGCAGCAGAGGGCGTCGGGTGCGGAAACGAGATAGAGGACTCGATAAAAGGCGGCCTGGTAAAGATACCGTCGTGGCCACTCTACTATTCCCTGCTGTCCGGTGATGTGAGGCGCGGCTTTGATCTTGCCCTTGAAAAAAGCAGCATTTACTTGCGCGATGCCAGACTTACACTAGACATGCTGCCAGACGGCTTTTCACACAGGGAGTTTTTGGATTTTTTATTTCTTACCGTAGAGCACTATAACCAGTACTGGTATAATCAGCTCCAAAAGGCCGGGATGTGGTCAAAGTTAGAGTCCGGGCTTCCGGGTGCAAAAAATTGATGTGGTCAGAGCGGCACAGGCCGAAGTCTATATCTGAGATGGTGGGAAACGAGGAGGAGCGCGCAGCAGTCCTTGAATGGCTTGCAAAGTGGAAAAAGGGGACAAAACCACTGCTTCTTGTGGGGCCTCCGGGAATAGGCAAGACCACCATGGCATACCTGCTTGCAAAGCAGCTAAAGTATGACATGATAGGACTCAACGCAAGTGATGCAAGAAGCAAGTCAAGAATCAACGAGGTACTAGCACCGGTACTTGGCAACGTGAGTGTCCTTGGCTCCCCCATGATATTTGTAGACGAGGTGGACGGGATTCACGGCAGAAGCGACTTTGGAGGCGCAGCGGCGCTAGTGGAGATTCTCAAAGAGCCTACCGTGCCGATAATCCTTGCTGCAAATGACGACTCGCATGATAAGATGAAGGCGATCAAAAAGGCCACCAAGATGGTGCGCTTTAGGAGGATTCCGCCGCGCCTGCTGCGCGTATACCTAGAGGATGTGCTCAAAAAAGAGACGGCATCCCTGAGTCCGGGCACGCTAATCTTGGTGGTAGAAAAATCGCGCGGAGACATCCGGTCGATGATCAACTTGGCGCAGTCGCTAGTAACGGGATTCAACCCGCAGACAGATGCGTCATTTGAGAGTATCAACGTGGAGGATGGCATAAACGCATTCTTCAAGGCAAAGTCTGCAGAGGAGGCAAGAGGTGTGTTATACTCGATGCAAATTGATCCGCGCGAAAAGATCAACGCGTTTTATTCAAGTATTATAACATCAGATCTTGATGCAAAGTCCCTTGCAGCATATCTAGAGGTTGTCTCGAGGGCAGACATGCTGTACGGGAGGATACGGCGCACACAAAACTGGCGCCTGCTGCGCTACCTCAATGATACGCTGATGGGCCTGTATAGAAACGACGAAAAGATACGCTACTCACAGTACAACCTGTCGTGGCCGCTGCTCAACAGGATACGCTGGGACGGGGCAAAGATAAGGGCCCTATCCTCTGCAATGTCTGCCCGGCTGCACGTCTCACCGAGTTTTTTTGTAACATCGTGTCTCCCATACATGTTACAGTGTATAAAAAACAAGTCACTAGAACCAGACGATGAGTTTGCCGAAGTCCTGGCAAAGGAGGCAGGGGTATGAGCTGGAAAAAGATTCCCATGAGGTTTCCCGGCACGTGTACTGTCTGTGGTCAAAAGATAGATGTCGGACAGTTGGGCCTGTGGGCAAAGGGGATGGGGGTAAAGCACGAGGAGTGCGCCAGAGTCGATGAGCTTGCCTGCTCTGTCTGCGGGGGGCCTGCCGGATGCAGGCAGTGCGAGTTTTCAGACATTTGCGACATACCAAACGTCTCCCAGCTGTGTATCTGCAAAAAATGCAGCGAGACAGGCGGCGCGCTTGACTCGTACCACAAAAACTCGCTCAAAAAGTTCCCACTGCTCAACTCGTGAGTATCTGCGATCAAATTAAATTAATATATGATTCAATAATGCCCTAGATCGCCATGCATTCTAAAAAAATAGACGAGCATACAAAAAAGCACGGCACGGCGCTGCTTGGAGGGGGCCAGGACAGGATCAAGGCCCAGCATGAAAAAGGCAAGCTGACTGCCAGGGAGAGAATAGGCCTCTTGCTTGACGAGGGTACCTTTACGGAGATTGACCCGCTTGCGACACATCACTACCACGAGTACGACATGCAAAAAAAGAAGTTCTTCACCGACGGGGTAGTCGGCGGATACGGGACCGTACGCGGAAGGCAGGTGTTTGTGTTTGCATACGACTTTACTGTTCTCGGGGGAACGCTAAGCCGGATGGGATCAAAAAAGATTACAAAGCTGATGAGGCACGCAGTAAAGACGGGATGCCCGATTATTGGCATCATGGACTCTGGCGGCGCGAGGATACAAGAGGGAATAATGAGTCTTGATGGATTTGCAGACATATTCTACCACAACCAGATGGCCTCTGGTGTGGTGCCGCAGATTACTGCAAGTATTGGACCGTCTGCAGGCGGTTCTGTATACTCGCCTGCAATGACTGACTTTGTGATCATGGTTGAAAAGGTGGGAACCATGTTTGTGACCGGACCTGACGTGGTAAAGACCGTGCTAGGTGAGGAGATATCTTTTGATGAGCTTGGTGGCGCCATGACACACGGCTCCAAGAGCGGCGTGGCTCACTTTGTGGCGCAAAACGAGTACGAGTGCATGGACTATATCAAGGAACTACTCTCATTTATGCCGCAGAACAACTCGCAAGAGCCCCCGGTCAATTCAAATGACGACGATCCAAACAGGCTTGATCACGGCCTGATAAATATACTTCCTGAAAACGCGCAAGAACCCTACGACATGAAGGAGATAATTACCTCGATAGTAGACAACCACAAGTTCTTCGAGGTGCACAAGCTGTTTGCGCCAAACATCATTGTAGGCTATGCGCGGATGAACGGGCAGGCAGTAGGAATCGTTGCAAACAACCCGATGCATCTTGCAGGCGCACTAGACATCGACTCTTCAAACAAGGCGGCCCGCTTTATCAGGTTTAATGACTCTTTTAACATACCAATAATCACGCTAGTTGACACCCCCGGATACATGCCGGGATCACACCAAGAGCACAATGGAATCATCAGACACGGAAGCAAGCTGCTCTATGCGTACTGTGAGGCGACTGTACCCCGGATCACGCTAGTATTGGGCAAGGCATACGGGGGCGCATACATTGCAATGGGCAGCAAGAATCTCAGGACTGACATCAACTATGCCTGGCCCACTGCAAGGTGCGCAGTCCTCGGAGGCGAGGCAGCAGTCAATATAATGTATAGAAAAGACCTTGCATCCTCAGATGACCCCGAATCGCTCAAAAAACAGCTGTGGCAGCCTCCCACGGGACAGTAGATAATGTAATTGATCCGGCAGAGACTAGGCCCATGCTGATAAAGGCGCTCTTAATGCTTGCAGGCAAGCGGGAAAAACAGATATCTAGAAAGCATGGAAACATCAACCTGTGATGAATAATGATTGAAAAGGTGCTGATTGCAAACAGGGGGGAGATAGCACTACGTGTGATCCGGACGTGCAGGGCGCTTGGAATCAAGACCGTAGCAGTATACTCTGATGAGGATGCAAACTCGCTGCACGTAAAACAGGCGACCGAGTCGTATCACATCGGTGAGGCGGCGCCTGCAAAGTCGTATCTCAACCAGGAAAAAATACTAGAGGTAATGCTCTCCTCTGGCGCAGACGCAATACATCCGGGGTACGGCTTTCTCTCAGAAAACGACGACTTTGCAAGGCTGTGCGAAAAAAACAAGATTAACTTTATCGGACCGTCTGCAGACTCGATGAACCTGTGCGGTGATAAGATGAAGTGCAAGGCTGCAATGCTAAAGGCAGGTGTTCCGACTGTCCCGGGAAGCCCCGGACTGGTAAAAGATGCAAAAGATGCAGCGCGTATTGCAAACGACATTGGGTATCCGGTAATGCTAAAGTCCGTGTACGGGGGAGGCGGACGCGGAATAAGAATTGTAAACAACGACAAGGAGCTCCACGGAGGATACGAGTCAGTCACAGGCGAGTCCATTGCAGCAGTGGGCAAGTCAGCCATACTGGTAGAAAAGTTTCTTGAAAAGACGCGCCACATCGAGTATCAAATGGCGCGCGACATGCACGGAAACACGGTGCACATTTTTGAGAGAGAGTGCTCTATTCAGAGGCGCAATCAAAAACTCATAGAGCAGACGCCATCACCGGTAGTTGATGAGGAGACGCGGGCCAGGATTGGTCAGCTAGTCTGCAATGCAGCAGATGCCGTAGATTATACCAATCTGGGGACTGCCGAGTTTCTGCGCGCAGACAATGGAGAGTTTTACTTTATCGAGATTAATGCGAGGCTGCAAGTAGAGCATCCAATAACAGAGTATGTGTCAGGACTTGACCTGGTAAAGCTGCAAATTGACATTGCAAACGGGGAGCCGATGCCATTCCGGCAGGAGGATCTGAGGATGAACGGGTATGCAATAGAGTGCCGCATCAACGCAGAGGATACGTTTTTGGACTTTGCGCCCTCTACGGGACCCGTGCCTGATGTGAACATACCTGCAGGCCCCGGGGTCAGATGCGACACGTATCTGTATCCGGGGTGTACGGTTTCGCCGTTTTATGACTCGCTGATGGCAAAACTTGTGACGTGGGGCCAGACATTTGAAGAGTCGCGCTCTAGAATGCTTGCTGCCCTAGATGACTTTTACATACAGGGTGTAGAGACGTCAATTCCCCTCTACAAGACGATACTTGGCTCTAAAGAGTACAAGAACGGAAACCTCTCGACTGACTTTCTCAAGAGATATGGCATGGTAGACCGGCTTGCAGAAGATCTGAAAAAAGAAAAAGAACTAAAGGCCGAGGCGGCAGTGGCTGCCGCCATGGCATATTCAGAGTACTTTAAGAGCCGCGTGCAGGGCGCAGGCCAGGGGTGGAAGAGATGAACTACAAGATACAGGATGTTAAAAAGTCATTTGACGGGGTGATAACTAGAAACCTGGGAGGCGGCGAGTTTATCATTCGGATAAATGATGCAGAGCACAATCTCAAGATACTGGAAATGTCCACAAAGGGAATCGAGTTCATACTGGATCAAAGATATCATCGTGCAAGATATCTGGAGAATTCTACAAGCGAGATGAGTATTGTAATTGACAACGTACCTGTTACTATTAACATGCACACACACTTTGATGATATAGTGTACAAAAACTCTGGAGGCGGGGGCGCCGTAAATGCGCAGACCTCGCTAAAGAGTCAGATTCCCGGCAAGGTAGTCTCTGTAACGGTATCTGAGGGTGACTCTGTCAAAAAGGGGGACGTTGTATGCACGCTTGAATCAATGAAGATGCAGGTAACAGTAAAGGCGCACAAGGACGGAACTGCAACGTCAGTTATAGTCAAAGAGGGAGACACTGTGGCAAAGGGCGACTTGATTGCAGAGATTAAATAACTATTTCAGGAATTTTTTTATCTCGTCATAGTCTGGCTCTACAAGCGGATCATCAGAGACCCATCTGTATGCTATCTTGCCGTCCTGATTAATTATAAAGACAGAGCGCTTTGCGGCATTGTAGTCTTTTATGTGCAGCAAGTCCTTCATCAGCACGCCATAGTCGCGTATGGTACTGCTGGTATAGTCGCCTAGCAGTGGAAATTTAAAGCCGTTTTTTTCTGCAAACGCCTTGTTTGCAAACGGGCCGTCATTGCTTATTGCCACCACCTGTGCGCCAAGCTCTGAGATCTCCTGCCACGAGTCCCGGAACCGGCACAGCTCCGTCTCGCAGACAGGCGAGCTTGCAGCCACTATAAACGTGAGGACTATTTTTTTGCCGCCAAATTCGCCGAGGGTACGCATCTTCAGCTCTGTGTCTGGAAGCTCAAATCCGGGAGCCATTTCTCCTATTTGCACCATGTCTGCCCTGAGGTGTAATACTATTAAGCCGTTTTCAAATACAGTCATTTTGAAAATCTGATCGAAAAAATGGCAATACCTTTTTATACAAAAATCCGGTCAGAAAGCTAAATTGGTCGGAGAATTAGCGGGCAATTACAGCACCGTTGTATTGATGTTTGGCTTTGCAATAGTGGCAATGGCCCCGGCACTGGTAATCTCTAGGATGCTCTCGCCTAGAAAGCGCAGCAATCCGGTAAAGTTTCTTCCCATGGAGTGCGGCCAGGTGCCATCCGGCGAGGGCAGGACCCATTTTATGATGCAGTACTATCCATACATACTCATGTTTGTGATATTTGATGTTATGGCGATATTCCTGTACGCGTGGGGCAGCGCCCTGTTATACCTTCCAAAGAGCGCCACGCTTCCCATGATCGGCTTTCTTGGGATCATGTTTGGGGCGATGTCTTTTGCGCTGTACCAGTCCGGGAGGCGTAGAATATGGTAGTTTTTATACAAACGGCGTCTCATGTGGGTGAGCTGCGATGATCAAGGATCTTATAACGCCGGAGAACGCAAACGTCTTTGTCGGCAAGCTCGGAGATGTACTAGAGAGGGCAGTAGGAAGGCCGCTTGGATATGCAATCAACTGGGGCAGGATATGGTCGCTGTGGCCAGTACACATCGAGACTGCGTGCTGCAGTGTAGAGTTTGGCGCCGCATCAAGTCCTAGGTATGACGTCGAGAGGTTTGGAATCATTGAGGCGTTTGGATCACTGAGGCAGTGCGACCTCATCGTGGTGCAGGGAACAATTACAAGAAAGATGGCTCCGCGCCTGAGACTCGTGTATGATCAGATGCCAGAACCAAAGTATGTGATTGCAATGGGGGCGTGCGCAATTACTGGCGGACTGTATTTTGACTCTTATAACGTTCTGCCTGGAATCGACGGAGTGATACCGGTGGACGTCTATGTTCCAGGATGCCCTCCAAGACCAGAGACGCTTATCCAAGGGTGTATTTTGCTGCAAGAAAAGATCAAGAGGATGAAGGCCAGGACGATTGTATGATGAGCTCCGATAAAGAAAAGGCGCAAGAAAAACCTGCCACCAAGGAATCAGAAGAGAAAAAAGTACCCGCAGCGGATCCCAAAACACCAAAACCGGCGCCAAAGCCTGCCAAGGAATCAGAAGAGAAAAAGGCGCCCGCAGCAGATCCCAAAACACCAAAACCGGCGCCAAAGCCTGCCAAGGAATCAGAAGAGAAAAAAGTACCCGCAGCAGATCCCAAAACACCAAAACCGGCGCCAAAGCCAGTGGTAAAGACAGACGAGCCAGAGCTGCCCGCGTTTGAAAAGGGCATATCTGAAAAGGTGGTAGAAAAGTTTGGCGACAAGATAAATGTAAAGTTTGTAAAAAAAGACAGGGTGGGAATAGCTGCATCCCGCGAGGACGTGCATGATGTGGCAGAATTTGTCCGCGACACGCTAGGCTATGATCATGTGGAATCTGTCTCCGGGGTGGACTATCCGCAGGACAAGGAGATCGAGGTGGTGTATCATATCGGCTCGTATACGGATCCATTACTTGCAAGCCAGATACTGGTGCTCTCCACGCGCGCACAGCGCGAGGAGATCCCGATTCCCGGAAACGACGCGACAAAGCTTCCTAGCCTGCGCGACGTCTTTTACAGTGTAGAGTTTCATGAAAGGGAGATCTTTGAGATGCTGGGCGTCTACTTTGAGGGTCATCCAGACAACAGGAGGCTGCTTTTGCCAGAGGACTGGGCCGATCTGCCACCACTGCGGAAGGACTTTGCGATAAAGGGGAGATAGAAATGACTGCAGAACTGCCGCCCGGACTAGCACTCCAAAAAGTCGACGAGAGAATCATGACGCTCAACGTGGGCCCGCAACATCCGGGATCAGGCCACATGAGACTCATTGTGCAGATAGACGGCGACTATATCGTCGCATGCGATCCCGATCCGGGGTATGTGCACCGCGGCGAGGAAAAGATGGCAGAGTATAGAAACTACATACTCAACATACCCCATCTTGAGAGGCCTGTGATCCACGACTCGTGCAACGTGCTGTACCCGTATGTGCTAGGCGTCGAGGAGCTGCTTGGAATCGAGGTGCCAGAGCGCGCAAAATATGTCCGCGTTATCGCATCAGAGCTCAACCGCTGCATATACACAATGTACTGGCTTGCAATATACGGCATCTTTCTTGGTCATTCCACCATGTTTATGTGGCCTGCAGGTGACAGGGAGCTATTAATTGACCTGATGGAAAAGATGACTGGCGCGCGCGTCACACACGCCTACTTTGTCCCCGGCGGCGTCAGAAACGACCTGCCTCCAAACTTTGAGGATGTCTGCCTGCGCCAGGTAAACTATTTTGAAAAGCGCATAAAAGAGTACGCCGACATATTCTATGACAACCCGATACTCATCTCAAGGACCAGGGACACAGGCGTGCTGTCGCGCCAGGATGCCATACGCCTTGGCACCACCGGCTCTGTGCTGCGCGCAAGCGGAGTCGACTTTGACCTGCGAAAAAAAGAGCCCTATGACGTGTATGACGAGCTTGACTTTAAGACAAACGTGCTAAAAGAGGGCGACTCTTATGCAAGATCAAAGATCCCGTGGCTTGACATGCTGGAGAGCTGCCAGATAATCCGGCAGGCGCTAAAAAAGATGCCAAAGTCCGGCTCTGTCCGAGTAAAGCTAAAGCCGAATCCAAAGGGCAAGCTTGACTCTGTCTACAAGAGAGTCGAGTCCGGAAGGGGCTCACTTGGATGCTATATTGTATCTGATGGCAAGCCAGAACCCTACCGGCTCAAGATGAGTGTGGGCTCGTTTAGAAACCTGATCGCTCTGCCGTACCTCTTAAAGGGGGAAAAACTTGGAAACATGCCGTCTGTATACTGGAGCCTCAACTACTGGCCCGTGGAGGCAGACCGGTAATGTCTGTAATTGCACCACAGTTCAAGTTCAGTGAGTTTGTAAAATCACTGCTTGATAATGCATTTTGGATTTTATTCCTAATGGTGCTAGTCGGGCTTCCGGCAGTCATGATGATTCTCTTTGTAATAGATCTGCCCGTAATAGACGGCGAGCTGCTCACGCCGTTTCTTGCATTTACGTGGTTGGTAGATCCAACCCGCACGCTCCCCATAATCCACGCGCTCATGGCGACGGACTTTTTCCGGATCGCAGTGTTTCCGGGATTCGGCTTTGCGGCGCTGCTTGCAGCAGGCACCATATTTGCAGAGCGCAAGATGCTTGCAAAGATGCAGCTGCGCGTAGGCCCGTTTTACTGTGGCAAGATAGAGGGAATACTACAGTTAATGGGAGACGGCCTCAAGCTCATCTCAAAGGAGATAATAATTCCTGCAAAGGCAGACAAGCCGCTATTTTGGGCGGCACCAGTCCTGTTTGTAGCTACGGCTGCTGCATTTGTATCATTAATTCCCGTGGCCCCCGGATGGGTAGTAGCAGACATTGACCTGGGTCTGCTCGGCGTCTTTGCAGTAATCGGATTCTTTCCCATAATCACGATACTTTCTGCATGGTCTGCAAACAGCAAGTACCCGTTCATCGGGGGAATCCGCGCACTATTCCAGATGGTCTCCTTTGAGATACCGCTAATCCTCTCACTGCTAGGGGTAGTAATGCTTACTGGCACGCTCAACCTCTCTGAGATAGTAGAGAGCCAGTCGGCGTTTCCGTGGATTGTATTTCTGCCCATAGGCGCCATTGTCTTTTTTATCACAATGCTTGCAGAGCTTGAGCGCATCCCCTTTGATCTGCCAGAGGCAGAAAGCGAGATAGTCGCCGGCTGGCTCACAGAGTTCTCTGGAATGATGTACGGTCTGGTGCAGCTTGGAACGTACCTAAAGCTGTACGCGTTTGCCGCACTATTTGTAGTGCTGTTTCTCGGGGGCTGGCACGGACCAATGGTGGTACCGCCGTTCCCGTATGAGATAATCACAGAGGGAATAACAATGGGCCCCGTGACTGCCCAGATTCCAGGACTGCCGCTGTTCACACAGGAGATGCTCAACGGGACGTTTTGGTTTGTGCTAAAGACTGTGGCCGTCATATTCTTTATCCTGCTGCCAAGGGGTGTCTTTCCGAGGATACGCGTTGATATGCTGCTAAACCTTGGCTGGACCAAGCTCATCGGGCTGTGCTTTGTTAACATCTTTATTGCTCTGGGTCTGCTGTACGCTGGAGTGCTAGGACCAGGGGGGTTACAATAATGGGAACCGCCACAGGAATCATCCGCGCGCTCAACTCGGGGATAAAGCACCTGGCAGTAAAGCGATTTACCCTCAGATACCCCGAGGAGAAGCTAAAATTTGTGGGAGATGGCTATCAGTTTGACCCGTCTACCGGAGTAGGAATAGCAGGACTCAAGGGTCGCCACATGCTGTTTCACGACCACTGCACTGGCTGCCAGTTGTGCTCTATTGCATGCGAGGGCGTGGCCGAGGCAATAGCAATGGTAAAGGTGCCAGAGGATCAAAAGCAGAACAAAAAGTCCATAATGCCGCAGATAGACTATGGCAAGTGCGTCTTTTGCGGCCTGTGCGTTGATGCGTGCCCGTTTTACGCGCTATACATGACAAACGACTATGAGCTCTCCTCGTTTTCAAAGGAGGGGCTGATATACACGCCTGCCCAGCTGCAGGTAAAGCCGTTTGTATCACAGGACAGCGAGATACAGATCACAGACAGGGGTGCATCACATGGCTGATGCTGTATTTCTGGGTCTGACAGTAATTACAATCGGCTCTGCAATAGCCGCCCTTGAACTAAGATCACTCATATACGGATCCATTGCCCTGATGGGAACACTCGGGGGGATTGCCGGCTTTTTTCTATTACTTGATGCGCCATTTGTGGCCCTGTTTCAGATTGCAGTATATGTCGGCTCGATTGCAGTACTGATACTATTTACAGTAATGCTCGTAAAACGCGAGCTCATATTCAAAAAGATTGAAGACAGGCGCAGAAAATTCGCGGGAATCGGGCTCATGCTGGTAACAATGATGTCACTTGGCGCCATATTTCTTGAATCCGGGATAAAGGACATAACTACAGACGAGCCGGCAGTTGATTTCAGAGATATAGGTGCTGACTTTGTCACGTACTATTGGCCCGCACTAATTGCAATGGCGCTGATACTTGCGGGATCCGTGACGGGGGCGCTGGTTCTGGCAAGACGTGAGGATGTGGAGAATGACCAGCGAGCTAGTTGACTATGCGCTTGTCTCAGTGGCGCTATTAGGAATAGGAATCTACGGCCTTGCAGTAAAGCGCAACTTTATCCGCATGCTGTTTGCAGTCGAGATAATAATAAACGCGGCAAATCTCAACCTGGTGGCATTTGCGCGGTTCCTGCCTGACAGCTCTGGACAGACACTTGCGCTATTTTCAATAGCAATAGCTGCAGCAGAGGTGGCAGTCGGACTCTCACTTATCATAGTGGCATACAGAATGTACCAAAACGTAGACATTGCCGACTTTAGGAGCCTGAAGGGATAATGGAATATGCACTACTACAGGCAATCTTCTTGCCTTTATTGCTGTCACCTGTAGCATATCTGATAGGCAAAAAGGCAGGTCCCACGCCTGCCATGTGGTTTACATTTGCAGTCTTGCTATATGTGACAGTACTGATAATAACATCTGCGCTATCTGGCACCACAGAAGAGCACTATCCGTGGACTAGCCTCTTTGGAGAGTTTGGACTATTACTTGACGGTCTTGCATCGCCGTTTGCAATAATCATCTATGTATTGTGTACAATACTTGTGCTCTACTCAAAACCGTACATGATTCACAAGTTTCAAGAGCAGTTCCAAGAAGAGCGCGGAGTACACGTGACTGCGGCAGGCCAAACATCAGTAGTAGAGTCATCAGGTGTATCAGAGTACATTAGCGCAAAGTCGGGGCTCTACTTTGCCCTGTATCTCGTGTTTGCAATGGGGATGATGGGGACAGTCCTCTCGACAAACCTGATCGAGTTTTATCTGTTCTTTGAATTCATGCTGATTCCAGGATTCTTCCTGGTGGCACTGTGGGGTGATGGGCCGCGCAGAAAGATAGGCATCATGTTTTTGCTCTGGACGCATGCGGGCGCAGTCGTGCTGTTGCTGGGATTTTTGATGATAGGACTGACAATAGGAAGCTTTGATTTTGCAGACATTCGCGAGTCAGAGATACCGCAGGATGTGGTGCTGCTTTCTGCAGTGGCAATCACGATAGGACTTGGCGTAAAGCTTGCAGTGTTTATGTTTCACATATGGCTGCCGTACGTCCACGGCTCTGCGCCCACCCCGATAAGCGCCCTCTTGTCACCTGCAATGATAGGAATAGGGGCGTATGGAATATTCCGGCTGATTGTAGAGTTTCTTCCCTCTACGTTTGCAGACCTTGCCATATGGTTTCACATATGGGGTCTTGTCACCATGATTTACGGCGGCGCAATGGCCCTGATGCAAGACGACATAAAGCGACTCCTTGCGTACTCGAGTATCAGCCAGATGGGGTACCTGCTGTTTGGAATCGGCTCGCTATCTGTGCTAGGCCTTGCAGGCGCAGAGATGATGTATGTGACGCACGCGCTTGGAAAGGGCATTTTATTCATGATGGCCGGAATAATAATTCTAAAAGTGGGCACAAGAAGCCTCTCAAAGCTTGGCGGGCTTGCAGGCAAGATGCCAATAACTGCAGTATGCGCCGTGATAGGGGCGCTTACTATAGCAGGTGTCCCGCCAACTAGCGGCTTTATGGGCGAGTGGATTTTATTTTATGGCGCACTAGAGACGGCAGTCGAGGAGGGCTCGATGCTCAGGATGGTCACATTTGGCCTGGGATTGCTTGCAACAGTACTGACAATGTCGTACATGCTCTGGATGCTAAAGCGCATATTCTTTGGCAAGACGCCAGAGCATCTTGAAAATGTAAAAGAGGCAAGCTGGTACATGACTGCGCCAATGATGGTGCTTGCAGGCTTTACAATAGTAGTGGGAATATACCCGGATATCTTTTTAGAAAAGATAATTCCGTATATGAGCGGGGTGCTGGGGGCGTAATACATGGCTGCTGAACTGGGACTCCCGTTTGAAGCAAGCGCGCTTGGGGCGTGGCTTGTCTGGATTCTGCCGTTTGCAGCGGCGCTGATAATTCCCGGGATCGCAAAGTTCTCAAAGCATGCGACAGGATATGTGGCAGTCGCCTTTGCCCTGATGAGCGCCCTGTCTGCTGCCTCGCTGATTCCCACCGTGCTAGAATCCCAAGAGATACACCACCAGATATCGTGGATAGAGTCAATCGGGCTCAAGGCCGGCGTCCTGGCAGACCCGCTGTCGATAATCATGACAAATGTAGTGGCATGGATATCTTTTCTGATAATGATATACAGCACTGGCTATATGCGCGGAGACAAGGACATTGCAAGGTTTTGGTTTTGGATGCTCTTTTTTATCGGCTCGATGCAGCTAATAGTGCTCTCTGATAACCTGCTCCAGGTCTTCTTTGGATGGGAGGGAGTGGGGCTTGCATCGTATGCGCTGATAAGCTTTTGGTACCGCGACAAGAAAAAAGACCACGTCGGAACAGAGGGAAGGACAGTCCTTGGAATGCTTGACTATTATTCTCCAACACATGCTGGCATGAAGGCATTTGTGATGACAAAGGTCGGAGACATTATGATGCTTGCAGGAATGTTCCTCATATTCGTATTTGCCGGCACGTTTGGATTCAAAGAGCTAGTCGGGGATACGGGATGGGCTGCAGAAATGGCCGCGCAGGGACTGCTAGTTCCCGCATTTGTACTGCTGTTTGGCGGCGCCATTGGCAAGTCCGCACAGTTTCCGCTAAATGAGTGGCTTTTAGAGGCCATGACCGGCCCCACTGCAGTCTCTGCCCTGATTCATGCGGCCACCATGGTAAAGGCAGGCGTGTTTTTGGTTGCAAGAATAGGCCCCATTGTATTTACGCTGGCAGCAGCAGGTCTGCTTGCAGAGCAGTTCTTTGAGATTGTTGCCTGGGTTGGCGCCATTACTGCACTGCTACTTGCCACGCAGGGAATGGTGAATCCAGAGATAAAAAAAGTCCTCGCATACTCGACTGGCTCGCAGATAGGATACATGATGATGGCGCTCGGAGTGGCAGGGCTCTCGCACCAGTATGTGGACGGGTACACTGCAGGATTCTTCCATCTCATATCGCATGCAATGTTCAAGGCATCACTATTCATGGCAGCAGGCTCGCTTTTGCACGTGGTGGGATCCCGGTTCATGACAGACATGGGAGGCCTGCGCAAGCAGATGAAAAAGACGTACATCTTCATGTGGGCTGCAGGACTGGGGCTCATGGGGGCGCCATTTATCACTACTGGCTTTTGGAGCAAGGATGCAATATTTGCGGCAGTCTACGAGTCAGGAAACGGGTGGGCGCTTCCACTTTACATTATTGCCGTGCTGACTGCGGTAATTACTGCATTTTACACCACGAGGATGATAGGCATGGTATTTTATGGTCAAAAAAGCAAGCACATTGAAAAGATGGAGAAAAAGGGCCACCACATACACGAGGCACCACTTTCCATGTGGGCCCCGTACGGAATTCTTGCAGTACTCACCATAGGAGTCGGCATAATCGGCCTGTCTGCAGAAGAAGGACTACACCACACGTTTACAGAGTATCTGGATAACTCGTTTGGAATACACACAGAGCACGCTGCAGCAGAGGCCTCGATACTGCCAGAGTTTCTGCAGGGTTTGAACCCCGTGGCGCTCGGCTCGTCGCTTATTGCGTTTGGGGCAGGGTTTGGACTCGGGTACATATTTTACATTGCAAGGTGGGTGGATCCGGCAAAGTTTGTAAGCTCGAATATCTTTTTTTACGCACTCCACAAGCTGTTTCTCAACAGGTGGTACCTTAATGCAATGATATACTGGTGCTTTGTTGCCGCACCGCTCTGGCTTGCAAGAGGGGTCTTTAGGTACTTTGAGCAGACGGCAATCGACTATGGCATGAACGTCGGGCTCCCGAGGGCAGCCGGATGGGGTGCAAAGGTACTACAGGGCACCCAGACGGGAGTGGCGCAGTCGTACCTGTTTGTGTTTGGAGCTGGACTATTATTCATAGTCCTGATACTGATGATATAGGAGGGGATGGGAATGCTAGAGATAACCTCAACACCGATGATACTTGTCTTAATACTTGGTACTACGGGAGTGGCGCTTCCCATAGTTAGTATTGCAAGAAGGGAGCGCGGCTCTAACTCGTTTTACGCAGTAATTGCGTTTGCAGCGCTTGCAGCATCAATTGCCTATGTAGGGTATAGGTTTCTCACGGGGGATGTGGCAGAGTCTGCAGTATTCTCAAAAGATGTCCTAGGTGATGATGCGTTTGGAGGATTCTTTGCAATAGCAATGATCATAGTGGCGCTGTTTACCACTGCAGGCTCGTTTAACTATATGAGAAAGCGCAATTCACCTGCCGCATACTATTCGCTGATACTGCTTGCCACCATTGGAATGGTGCTAGTCGCGTATTCGACTGATCTAGTAATGCTCTTTGTGGCATGGGAGCTGATGAGCATTCCCACATACGTTCTTGCCGGATTTCTAAAAAAGAACCCGAGCTCAAATGAGGCGGCTCTAAAGTACTTTTTATTCGGAGCGCTCTCCTCTGCCATCATTGTATATGCCATCTCGCTGTCATACGGACTGACCGGCTCTACAAACATTGGCGAGGTGATACGCGGGCTTGCGGCGCTCGATCCGTCACTCATGCCGCTTGCGCTGCTCTCAGTAGGGCTGTTTATCGCAGGGTTTGGATTCAAGATGGGCCTTGTGCCGTTTCATCAGTGGCTTCCTGACACCTACGAGGGTGCACCACCCCCGGTAGTGGCGCTGCTTGCAGCGGCTACAAAAAAGGCCGGGTTTGCAGCGGCAATTCGAATAGTCATACTCGGCATGGTGGCGCTAAGCCTTGACTGGACGCTGGCGCTCGGGATAATTGCGGTAATGACTATGACTGTGGGAAACGTGGCTGCCATTATGCAAAAGAGCATCTCTAGGATGCTTGCATACTCGAGCATAGGACATGCCGGCTACATACTCATCGGACTCGCAGTCTCGCCCCACACGCCGCTGGGACTGCAGGGATCATTATACCAGATACTAAACCACGCAGTCATGAAGGGGGCGGCATTTATAGCAATTGGAGGCATTGTGACTGCGCTTGCAGTGACTCATATTGACAAGCTGGCAGGGCTTGGAAGAAAGATGCCTGTCACGGCCATGGGTCTGGTCTTGTCCCTGTTTGCGCTTGCGGGAATTCCGCCGTTGTCTGGATTTTGGAGCAAGCTCGTACTGTTTGGAGGTGCGCTTGATGCAGGCTCGACGTTGTGGTGGGCCCCGTGGCTTGCGATTGCCGGCGTGCTTAATAGCGCCCTCTCGCTTGCATACTATGGTTGGATTACAAGAAAGATGTACTTTGAAGGCGAGCGTGAAAAAAGGATTGCAGAGCCAAAGTCAGTAATGGCAGTAATGATCTTTGCATCTATATTCCTTGTAGGATTTGGAATTTATCCAGAGCCGCTCATACAGTTTGTCGAGTTTGCAGCTCCGGTCATACCTTGAATGAAGTAAATCCTATCAGGTTCTCAAGGCCCGTCTTTGCATCCCCGTCTGGTATCTTGCGGAGTCCGATTTTTGCCTTTTCAGAGTACTCTTTTAGGAGTTCTTCCATCTTGTCAAATACGACCCTCGGGTCGGCGCTCTTTTTAATGAGCGTGTTGAATAGCTTGTCTTCGTTCTTCCAGTCAAGTAAGTCGTCGCGGATCTGGTATGCAA
The DNA here is from genome assembly GCA_003724325.1 of Nitrosopumilus sp. D6. Taxonomy (GTDB): domain Archaea; phylum Thermoproteota; class Nitrososphaeria; order Nitrososphaerales; family Nitrosopumilaceae; genus Nitrosopumilus. Next base: position 38,325 of record RHFD01000049.1, read on the forward strand.
TGCCAATGTTTCTGCCATACGCGGTGAGCGCCTCTATCTGTTCTTCTGTTCCACCTGCAATGATTGCGCCGGTTCTTGCTGCCACCTCAAAGGCAGTGGCCGTCTTGTACTCGATTACGCGCAAATAGTCATCAAACGTGACGTCCTCGCTTGCCTCTAGACGGCTCTCGATCATCTCGCCCTCGCTCATCAGCATGGCAGTAGTGGCAAGATCCTTTGTTATGCGGGGGTTATCAAGGCGCGATGATATCGCGAGAATCAGCCCGAGTACAAAGTCGCCGGTAAGAATGCTGGTATTGTATCCGTATTTTATGTGAAAGGGATCCTTTTGTCTGCGCATCGTCTCATTGTCGATTATATCATCATGTATTATCGACTCCATGTGTAAAAATTCCACGGCGCACAATGCTGCAAGCGCGTTTTCATCTATTACTCCGACACTCTCGACTGCAAGCGCGAGTATGACTGGTCTAATTCTCTTGCCGCCATCAAGAGAGTATTTGAGGGGCTCGATGAACTCGGATTCAGAGTATATGGCAAGCTCCTTTTCGAGGGCCTGATCTATCATCTGTATGTACCTCCCATAGGTCCCTAGCAGCGGATTTATCTCAATGTTTTTCCTGTCCAATATTGCCTGATCGAAAAAGCTCTGCCATTGCTAATTAAATCTTGGTGCTCCAGCCGGGACTTTCATCTTACGATTTTGAACCCGGGATCACTGCCTTGAAAGGGCAGTATGCTTGACCGGCCTACACCACTGGAACCCAAAAAAATTAGGTATTCTGACCATAAAATCTTTTGTAAACCACAAAGACTTTTTTATCGGCTTTCCACGAGTCCACACATGGATGTAATTAATCGCATAGACGGGATAATAGAGGAGCACAGTCTCCTAAAGCATCCGTTTTACCAGAAATGGTCAGAAGGCAAGCTTGAATGCAGATCGCTTGCAGGGTATTCAAAAGAGTATTTCCAGCTTGTAAAGGCAGTCCCGCTGTTTATGGTGCCTATAATCAGGGCAGCTCCAGAGTCTGCAAAGTGTGAGCTAGAGGCAAACATGCAAGAAGAGTCAGACCACATACTGCCGTGGACTGACTTTGCAGGCGAGCTTGGGGTTACAGGCGATGAATTGGCATCTTGTGAGGGGCTTGAAAAGACGCGCAAGGCCGTATCTGAACTTGAAATACTGATGAATACATATGATGCAGGCGCGTCTGCAATGTATGCTCTTGAAAAGGAGATTCCAAAGATTAGTCAGACAAAGCTTGACGGACTGGCAGAGTTTTATAACATTACGTCCCAAAAGGCGACAGAATATTTCAAGCTCCACACAGAGGCAGACATTAGGCATGCGGCATCATGGCGCCACATACTAGAGCAGTCCCGTGCCGATCCCGGGGATCTGATAAATGCCGCAGAAAAATCAGTCAGGGCGCAAAACCTGCTGCTTGATGGCTGCTATGAAGAGTACTGCTCATAACATTTTATATCAAGCCCCTGGCAAGTCTTGCTTGTGGGGCCCGTAACTCAGCTTGGTAGAGTAACCGGCTCATAACCGGTGAGCCAAGGGATCGAAGCCCTTCGGGCCCATAACCCCCAGTGTACGAGTCCTCCAAGATATTCCTGCAGGATTTTTTGGCATTTAATGGTTTTTCAGAACTAGGGCTCAATCCCTTGTTGTAACGCGTCCTTCAAAAACCTGAGAGCTTTGTACTCTAGAGAGAACGAGTCCTTGTTTTTCTTGCAGATGTGC
>RHFD01000093.1 GCA_003724325.1 Nitrosopumilus sp. D6
TTGATCCGCAGATAGCAGGAGTCTCTGGCGACATGTTCTTGTGCTCACTTGTAGGGCTGGGTGCAGACAAGACCAGGATAACTGACGGAATTAAAAAATGTGAGAAATTTCTCAAAGGCTCTAGTATAACGAGGCTTGACTTTGGGCGCGTACAGCAAGGGAGCCTTGATGCATTTCAGATGATATTAGAGGCAGACGAGGATACGGGCAGCAAAAAGGGCACGGATATGAAAAGGGCGGTGCGCGACTCTGTTGCAGAGCTGGCACTCTCCAAAAAGGCGCAAGAGTTTGCCTCGTCTTGCATTGACATACTTGTCTCATCAGAGTCTCGTGTGCACGGCGTGTCGGAGGATTCCGTGCACTTTCACGAGGCGGCAGGTATTGACACGCTGGTAGATATTGTTGGTGTTGCAATAGCGCTCGATGATCTGGGGCTGTTTGAAGAGAAGATTGTATGCCTTCCCGTGTGCGTGGGTGGCGGCACGGTGAGTTTTTCGCATGGAACAATGTCAAATCCGGCGGGCGCAATACTAGAGATATTTCACAACTCAAACCTGGTGATCCGTGGTAGTGATGCAGGCGAAGAGCTTGCAACCCCTACTGGCGCCTGTATTCTGGCAGGACTGAATGCAGAGCCGGCAGAGTACTATCCACCGATGAGAGTCAAATCAATAGGGTATGGCGCAGGGCAAAAAAAGATGAAATTTCCAAACGTGCTAAAGATGGTGCGCGGCTCAGATTCCCTAGGAACTGACTCTGTAAAGATTCTAGAGACAAACATTGATGATGTCTCCGGCGAGATACTTGGCAGCCTGATAGAAAAGATAATGGCAGCCGGAGCCCGGGACGCATCGATATTTCACGGCATTACAAAAAAGGGGAGGCCCACAAACCTCGTCTCTATAATATGCGATGATGAGGCAGTAGAAAAAATAGTCGACACTCTGGTACTTGAGACTGGCACACTGGGAGTCCGCATCTCCGAGTCTGCAAGGTTCATAGTTCCAAGGACAGCGCACAGAACAGAGGTGACCCTCGGAGGACGGAGATTTGAGGTGTCCTACAAGAGATCCGAGTTTAAGGGAAGGCACGACTTTAAGATAGAGTTTGATGATATAGCGCGCATCTCAAGGGAGACTGGCAGGCCTATAAAGGAGACAGAGTCAGTGCTAAGAAGGGAGATTGAGGATGGACAAGATTGACTATCTAATGGAATGGTTTGAAGACAGAGGCAGGGTACTAGTAGCGCTCTCCGGAGGGGTGGATAGCGCACTTGTCGCATATGCGGCATACCAAAAGCTCGGGGAACTAGCCACTGCAGTCACTGCAGATTACAAGACGCTGTCTAGAGAAGAGCTCGAGTCTGCAGGGCGCATATGCTCTGAGATAGGAATATCCCGCATGACCATACGCTATGACGAGCTTCAAAACGAGGACTTTGCAAGAAACGATCCCGACCGGTGCTTTTACTGCCGGATGGAACTAGGAGGCCGCCTTGCAGGACTTGCAAAAAAACATGGCGCAATCATAGTTGACGGGACGAATCTTGATGATCTGGGCGACTATCGTCCAGGGATCGATGCCATGAGAAACAGCGGAGTACTCTGTCCGCTTGCAGAGACTGAATTTACAAAAGATGACGTGCGCAAGGCAGCAAGGTGCGCAGGCCTCTCCATACATGACAGGCCGTCAAACTCGTGTCTTGCATCGCGGATTCCGTGGGGGCAGAGGGTTACTGCAGAGAAACTTGCGCGAATCGAACTCGGAGAGAATATAGTAAGGAGACATGCCGGCGTGCGCCAGGTCAGGGTGCGCGATATAGGGGGCTCTGCCCGGATAGAAGTAGAGCCAGATGCAATACCTGCGCTTGATGCTGCGCTATACCAGATATCAGAGCGCCTGCGCACCATCGGCTTTGACAAGATAGAAGTAGACAGGCAGGGCTACAGGCAGGGAAAGATAAACGTGATTGCAGATTGATATACCTTGATAATGCCGCCTCTACGCGGGTGCATCCTGATGTGGCAGAGTCAATGGTTCCATACATGGCAGAGCAGTACGGCAACCCGTCCTCGATTCACCGGCACGGCAGGCTTGCGCGCAAGGCAGTGGAGCGGGCGCGAAGACAGGTTGCATTACTGATAGGTGCAGACCCTTCTGAAATACTGCTTACTTCTGGCGGCACAGAGTCAAACAATACGGCCCTGCTGGGAGCAGCCTCTGGGGGCAGGGTAATTACTACCAGCATAGAGCATGACGCGGTGCTAGAGCCGTGCAGAAGGCTTGCTAGGGACGGCCTTGATGTGGTATATCTTGTACCTGACAGACTCGGCATGATACACCCAAAGGATCTTGAGAAGAGCATTACAGATGAGACGCGCCTCGTATCTGTCATGTTTGGAAACAACGAGGTGGGCACAATCCAGCCGATTGCAGATCTTGCACGTATCTGCCGCAGCCACGGCGTCCTGTTTCACACGGATGCAGTACAGGTGGCAGGCAAGGTTCCAATCAATGTGGGAGATTTGAAAGTTGACATGCTGTCATTATCCTCCCACAAGCTGTACGGCCCAAAGGGGGCAGGGGCGCTCTATGTGCGCGGTGGCGTAAAGCTCAATCCTGTGATTCTCGGCGGCGGCCAGGAGAGTGGAATGCGCTCTGGTACCGAGAACGTGGCAGGAATAGTCGGATTTGGCAGGGCATGCGAGATTGCGCAAGAGAATCTGAATGAAAACGCATTGCACATGAAAAACCTCCGGGACGAGCTTGTGCGGCAGGTGCTGGAGATCCCAGAATCTGCGCTCAACGGGCATCCGGAATTCCGGCTGCCAAACAGCGCCCACTTTACATTTCTAGGTGTCAACGGCGAGGATCTGATAATAAAGCTTGACGAGCACGGGATTGCCGCATCGACTGGCTCTGCGTGCTCTGTACATACGCAAAAGGCCTCGCATGTTTTGCAGGCGATGGGGTTCTCACTCGAGCAGATTACCGGCTCGCTGCGCATGACAGTAGGCATCTTTAACACGAGGGAGGAGATTAGCCAGGCGGCAGTCGTGCTAGGAAGGGTGGTAACAGAGCTGCGCGCAGTCTCACCGTTTAGAGAAAAGTACTCGTTTTAGATTTTGCGAGATGCTGCTATCATTGCGGCAGTACCTGCCATTACTACTAGCATGACTGCCCCAAACTCTGGGATTACATATGTGCCGATTATGTCAATTACTGCGTCGCCTTCTAAAAAGTCGACTGTTATAGTACGGAACTCTGAGTGGACAGGAGCCTCTGTTGTATCTACTTCGATCCCATCAATCAGAACTATAAATGGAATATCCTTGGAGTCTTGAGTCTCTGCCCCGATAAACTCTCTTGGAAGATCAATGGTCATGCTGCCATCATCTGAAGCCTCTATCTCTACTGTCATCCCGAGATTCTTTGGAACAATCCTCATGTCCATGAGAGTGCCTCCCCTTATTGTATACTTTACATCAAATGTCCCCTTGTTGCCGGCATCCACCTCAAAGATGGACTCAGTGTTGCGGGAGGCCTGATCCGTTGAGAATTCAAACGTGGCCTTTGCCGTATATGCCCCGCCGTAGAATACATTCACATTATACGTGCCGGATTTTTTCCATTTGGATCCCTCTGCGATAAATGACGCGGCAAACTTGTTGTCTAGGGATGGCGGACCCTGATGCACACCAATTCTGGTGCCATCCTCGTTTGAGAGGTATATTATGATCGGGGTTTCATCAGAAAATCTAACCCCCACACTGCCTGATACTACTATGGTGTCGCCCTCAAAATAGGTGTCACTGTTTGTCTCGACAGTCAGCGACTCTTGTGCAAAAGCTACCGGGAACAGAACCAATGTTAGGATCACGCAGATTGTCTCGATTCTCATAAACTATCAAATGGGCGTTTCTATATTTCCTTTACTGTTAAAAATGAAAAAAATGGATAGTTGTGACCTAGTATCTTGGCATGATGCTCAGCTTTGACCTTGCAGATACGGCAATGATTGAAATGATTGCCACTGCCAGAATTATTACCGCTATGGCACCAAACTCTGGAATCACATAGGTGCCAATTACTTCTA
>RHFD01000099.1 GCA_003724325.1 Nitrosopumilus sp. D6
TCCAATGTTAGAGTCTTTTACTATAATTTCCAGTATCATTGGGCCTCCAAACCTGTCAGAGGATACCACTAGATTTGCACGCTCTACAGTGGTGGCATGAGCATCAGGGGATATGCCTGGAATGGCAATGGTTAGTCCGCCTGCGACCATTATGGTCATTAGTGTAACACTCGTAAGCTTTCTGAGCATGCCTTGCACGATGAATCTGTTGAAAGTTAGTATATAAACTTCGTGGACGATTTGGTCATGTAATTTCATGTCGGGCAGAGTCAATATTTGATTATCCGCAGAGATAACAATGATGTAATCTGACATTTGGTAATGACTGATTCCGGGGGATTTTGCCGCGCGAGAAGACACACAGACAGCATGTGGGGAACGCATCGCAGAATTAGCCTAAATCACACTCTCAGGGAGGAAAATGCCGTGCTCTGCGCCAAGAAGAGCCCTCGAGGGGCATCTTGCAAGATATGAGGATTCTAGTCTGCCGTCGCAGAACTGTCCCTTGAGGAAAAAGGCAGACCACATGATTCCAGAAAAATAGAAAAAAGTGGCAAGCCGGACCACAGGGATTCATCACACAACAGAAAGACCAATGTAAGAGAACAGGTCGCTCGTGCAGTTTGACATCGTCTCAGATACTAGATTGAACCGCCTACGCCTGACTTTAAACATCATCTTCAAGCCTGACCCCTTACCATGCAGCATTCCCAAGATACATGGGGTGGCAGAAAGTTTGCGATTACAAGGACATACACACATGCAATTGATGTGATCCCGCACTTGATCCGGACAGCTGCCTCTTGTATCATTTTGTCGCATATTCTGGCAAGCATTGCAGATGTACCATCATGTGCGGATGCATTTTTAGCCATGACATTCCAAGGTCATCTCAAGGGTATATGATATTCTGTCTCTGCCCTCTGATTCTCGTGTGCGGCAATTATTTTATACGTTCCAGGCTCTATGTGTCTGTCTACCAGCCAGTGGTAAATAATTTCGTTATCGGGATCCTGTATCACATATTCCTGTATGAGTTTGTCGTTTTCATACGTTATGCTGATTGTCGTGCCCCTGTTTGATCCTGTTACTATCACATTAATCAGATCTCCCGCGCCTATCTTTCCGCCATCTTCCGTTCTTATCCTCAGATTCTTGTCGTGTATGTCCACCACCTCAAAGGATGATTCAATCAGGGTGGTGCCTGCGCCTCCACATCCCACTATGGGTCGTCCTATCTCCCCGCGCGCATCCACATAGCTCTGAAGGTTACACGGATCAAGTATTGTTATGGTTCTGCTCTTGATATCCTTGTTGCCTGCCGCGTCTATGCAGGTATAGGTTATCTTTTGCTTGCCTAGCTTGACACGATTCAGTAGCGCAGAGCTGTTGAGAAACAGAGGATTCTTGTCTGCCTCGTCTGTGCATGTGGCCCCGGGATCCGTGTACTCTGCGTTCTTAAAGAGAGTGTCTACGGTGCGACCGCTCAGGGATATTTTGGGCTTGGCACGATCTACTATCGTGACAATCCTAGTGGCGCTGTCCGTGTTGTTTATTCCAGAGCCACACGTAAACAGTATTACCTGCTCACCGAGCATGAATCTGTCTATGGCGCTAGCGTTGTGTTTGGGAGAGTCGGCACCGGGCACTCCCGTGCACACAGGTACCGGGGCGTTGTATCTTTGCCCGTGTGAGCAGACCACCGTCTTTACCCCCAAGAGATCTATCTTTGTCTGGTTTGACTGGCTCGATTTTTTGGGCGGCTGCCTTTTTATCGGATCGCCGCAATCGTGATCAAACTTGACTGCCTTTTTTGCAATGACAGGCTCAAGTCCCTGAATCTCTCCTCTAGTCTCGTTTAGCACGTTAAATATGCTGTCTACCAGAGCAGTCTCGCCCTCCCAGACGATGGTGCCTGCCTTGTTGATCAGTCGGAGCACTGGCGTCGGGTCTGGGCCATCCACATTTTTGCGGCATGCCAAAAGCACGAGCTTGCCAAGATCCGTGGCGGGAACGCATCCGTCATATGACGGCCCGGCAGCAGCAGCTCTGTTGACTGTAGTCCTGTTTGTTGGCTCGCCAGTATCAGAGCGATGAAATGCCGTCTCGGTTTTTATGCTGGAGATTATCTTCCATGTTCCAAGATTCGCGTCGTTTGGAATAGTAAAGGATCTGTCTATTATGCCGCAGTTGTTGTCTATAAACGTGGGCTTTGCCCTTGCTACCTTTCCATCAGGATCGACGAGCCTGATTATTATCTGTATGTTCTTTACATTTCTGGTGCACTTTCCATTCGCATCTAGCGTGTTGCCGATGATCAGAAGGGTCTCTCCGCGCGCATAAATCTCCTTTACGGGGCTGATTACCAAATCTGCGCTCTTTTTGACCAAGTCGACTCCAAAATGTTCCTCGTCGGCAATGTTACCCTTGCTGAGCCTGGCAGTGTATGTCCCTTCCGTATAGTTACTATTCAGATACACATGATGCAGGCCGCGCCCCTCGGGATCCAGCTGCACCTGCGCTACATACTTGGTGCCGCGCGTGGCTCCATTTTCTCCTAGGATCGTCAGGTTTAGCGTCTCTGACTGGTCACCAGAGAGGGAGATCACGACAGTCTCATCCCGGGAGTATGTGTTCTTGTCAAGTTCCAGGTTAAAGTTGAACTTGGGTTCTACTCCAAGCGACGTATGAACAAACTCTATCTGATCTCCCTGGACTGCAATGAGCGTGTACGGACCGAGCTTGCTGTCTGCAGACGTGGGATACTCAAACTCTATGCGGCCAGAGTCGTCTGTAGTAATAATTTCTGTGCCAACCTTGTTCCCATCAGGATTTTCTATTGCAAGACGTATCTGCTCGTTTGGCAGGGCGGTTCCTGTAAACATTATCACCTCTCCGGGATTGAGGATCTTTTTGACGGGAGATATGTTCATCACACGATCGGACTCTACGCTCCACGATCCTTTCTTGCTGTGGCGTCCATCCGTGACGGTAACGGTATATGAGCCAAACGGTGCATCAAAACCGATCTTGATGGGATCTGCAGACCACCTTCCTCCGGCATCTGTCTCTGAGATCAGCGAGTTCTCAAGTGTATCTTCAGGCCCCTTGACCTCTATGATGATTCTGGTGTTTGGATTCCCCGTGCCCTGCAGCGTGATCGAGTCACCCCTGTGTACCATATCCGGGACTTTGTCTAGCTCAAGCTCTGCCACAGACGGGCCCGTGTCCCCCAGATAATCCATCCTTATGCTAAACGTCATTGCATCTTCTCCGTTGCCGAGCCGGAACTCTGTATTTCCAGGACTCAGATTCTGCGGGATCTTTGCAGTTCCTGCAAAGTAGCCGGCTCTGTTTGTTGTAAACGTCCCGATCACGTCGTTGTTGATGTAAAAGTCAAAGTTAGTAGAGGGCAGGAGTGATTGGCCTATCACCCTTATCGTGGATCCTATGTTTGGCATCTCTGGTATTATTCTGAATACGGGATCAGGTTTTGGCTCTACATCAGATATCAGTGTGATTGCGCCGGATCCTATCTGGCCAGCTACACCGTCTGCCTGCCAGTTGATCTTATTTGGAGGAGAATCTGCAACAATGCCAAATGTTGTGCTTGTACCAGAGTCCGGCGCGTCTGATGCGACAAACAGTATTGAGCCGTCAGGCATCTCCTCTCCCGTCCAGCCGTTCTCAACCTTGAACGAATCAAGGTTTCCTCCCGTGAGCCACACATGCAAACGACGCACATCTTCAGAACCGCTAGCAATCTCGATTATTACAGACTTGCCATATGCAGACGCCGTTACTGCCACATCTGCATGGGCAAATGGCGCGACAAAAGCAACTACCAGAGTTACAAGGAAAAGTACTGCTATTGGTAAGGACATCACACCTTGTAACAGTCAAAAGAGATTATATAGATTCTGGCATATCTGGCGCATCGATGAACCCTGCAAGGGCGCTCGCACCTGCACTGTTTTCAGGGAATGTGGGGCATTTGTGGCTGTATCTGACTGCTCCG
>RHFD01000008.1 GCA_003724325.1 Nitrosopumilus sp. D6
CCACTGTGATCTTCATGGTGTGGACTATGATAGGTCGTAATAAAAACCAAAACTGATAATTAGACGCGCACCCAAGGCATTTTTTGTGGACACAATTACTGCGTATGGACGCGACATTGAATCACAGATATCAATGCTGGAATCGTTCCGGCCCCAAGTGCTGCTCTCTGCTCTAAAACAAAAAAAGAGCCGTGTTTGCAGGCAGTGGCGACTCGTTTGCAGTAGCAATGCTTGCAGAGTGCCATTCCAGAGGGCTAGTCAGGGCAGCAGATCCGCTTGAACTGTACAAAAATCCGCAGATTACAAAGTCAAAGGATGTCTATTTTGTGTCAGTATCAGGCAGTACTGTTTCTAATATTCTAGCTGCAAAAAAGAGCAGAGATACTGCCATTACGTCAGACCATTCTAACAAGCTGGCTTTGCTATCTGATAATGTGATTCAGGTGGGGGCCTGGCCTGAAATCACACGCCTATGCCAAAAAAAGACTTAAAAGTGCACACACCATACTAGATACATGAGATTGCGAAATATGGCCATCATTGGTGTGGTTGTAGCGTCAATAGCAATATCTGTCGGCATCAACACTGCATTTGGATTGTTTTGTTTCCCTCAGGGAGACGGACCGATAGATTATTGGAGAGACTGTTTTTAGGTCCTGAATGACACAATAGTGCTCTGGGTCTTACAATTTTTTTTTTGATTTACGACATGTTTGAGTATTACAATACCACACAATCGAAAAGGTAAGGGGTCAGGTCTGGCACGAAGATGATGTTTAAAATCAGGCGGTGGGTCAATCTAATACCCAAGGCGATATCAAACTACACGAGCGACCTGACATCTTACAAATTCTCGGTTACCTGATCGGGTGTTTTCACTGTCGATGTTAGACTAGATGGTTTGAGTTAGTTTTCAGTCATGATAAATTTATGAAAACACTCGCGCGTCTTAACAGCAGTAAAAACAGCCGATCAGACAACAGTGTACCAGCATAAAATAGTTATATGCCGTTACACACATACTAAAAGTATGAGAACGCGAAACATGATAATCGCAATAGGAGCAGCAGCAGGAATCGCAGCTGCAGCAGGGCTCAATCTGGCACATGGGACAACAATTGCTTGGTGCTTTATAATATGGGGCAGCGGCTGTTAGAAGATCCGGGAGTACGAGGTCAGGTCGCCTTGAGCACTTCTAGCAGCTGATCGGCCACGTTCAGGCTCCTTTTACGCCAAGTCAGAAAGCATGTCATCAGTATGCCAAACGTCTTCATTCCACCCGTAGTCGCTATCCTCTGGCGTATCTTGCGCTGTATGACTACCTAGCGCAGCGCCCTTTCTGATTCATTGTTTGTGGGCGGCACTCCGGGATTCATTACAAACGTAAACAGATCGTCTGCGGCATTGTGTATGGTGGTGCCAAACTTGTGACCCATCCCAAGATACGCTTTTGCAATGCTTTTTGCCCGGATCACCAACATGTCATGTGTGTGTTGATCCGACGGGGCAAGTTTTGCATCATGGTATAACTTTTGCAGCTTTTCATACAGCATCATTTCCTCAGGACCCTCCATGGCAAGATCTTCTGCATGCCTTATTATGTGCGCCCAGCACCGCTGCTTTTTCACAAAACCAGAATACCCCGAATACCCGTCGCATACGAGAATCTTGTCATGGTATGGAAAGTGGATATCCGGTATCATGGCGCTGCGCGTAGGGGCGACTAGTATGGCCACGGATTCGTCCCCGATACATGACCACACATATCCCTGCCTGTCTACTGTCCTAAATGGTGTCTCATCCATCATGACGTATTTTGCATTTGGGATGTCTGCTACGATCTCGTCGCGCGTCTCTTCTAGTGTGTTTCCCAATGCAGTAATGGCGTTTTGTATGGTGCTCTTTGCATAATGTCCACCGTACATGGCAAGCGTGTCTTGTATGTCAGTCAGGCTGGATTTTTTCTGATACGTTGATCCCGCGATCGTCAGTATGTTTGGTCCAAACGACGTGCCTTTTGTCCCCGCATTCGGGGTGGTAGCGTTACCGCAGTCAGAGCACGTCACGGTATCGATTATGTTGCAGGTCGTCTTTATGACGGGGATCTCTGGAATGTCGTCGATAAACTCTGTGCTGGTGTTTGTCACATTTACGCTGCTACTGCCGCAATGCTTGCATTCCTTGGGGGTGTGCCTCTCAGTCGTGTCTGCCTTTTTGTCGCGTGACACGCCCTTGTGGCCCTGCCTGCCCCCTGGTTTCCTGTGAGAACTGTCATCTATTCTGTTTGCTCTTTTTCTGCGCTGCGCAGAAAACGAGTTGTGTGACGGCGGTGAGTTTGGATTGTCATAGTATTTGAGCTGCCTCTTTAGCGTCTCATTATCCAGAGACAGTTCTACAATGATCCTCTTCTGATGGTCTACTATTGACTGCATCTCCAACATGGCTGCTTGCAGTTTTTTATTCATGGATATGATCTTGGCCACCTCGTCACGTAGTATCTTTACTTCCGGGTTGGCCAATACTAGACCTTGCGGATCATCATGTTTAGATCTAGATGATCATCAGATGTTGACCCCGTGCCTGACCTGACCTCTTACACTGGGCTCAGACTAAGATTTAATACCTCAGAATCAAGCCCTGCCGATATGGTAAAGTACAAGTCCACAGCCGAGGTGCTCAAGATAATCAAAAACAAGGCGCAGATCCGAAACTTTGGAGTCATCGCCCATGTGGATCACGGCAAGACCACCATGAGTGACAGCCTGCTTGCGTATTCTGGGATTATAGCTCCATCGGCTGCCGGCAAGGCGCTTGCAATGGACTTTGATAAAGAAGAGCAGCAGCGGGGAATCACCATATACCAGGCAAACGTCACACTTCACTTTACCCAAAAAGACAAGGAATATGTGATTAACATGATAGATACCCCAGGCCACGTGGATTTTAGCGGCAGGGTAATACGCAGCCTGAGGGCCATAGACGGGGCAGTAGTAGTGTGTGACGCAGTAGAGGGAATCATGACACAGACAGAGACTGTAACTAGAATGGCGCTAGAAGAGCGCGTAAGACCTGTTTTATTTATCAACAAGGTAGACAGACTCATCAAGGAGCTGAGGCTCACACCAGAAAAGATGCAGCAGCAGCTTGCAGAGGTGGTATCAAACTTTAACCAGCTTGTAGAGACGTATGCAGAACCCGAGTACCGGGAAAAATGGAAGGTCTCAATCCAGGATGCAAGCGTCACGTTTGGCTCTGCAAAAGACAGGTGGGCAATCAATGTGGATCTGATGAAAGAGCGCGGCATTACATTCAAGGATGTAATTGACGCGTATGGGAACGAAAAAGTCTCAGAACTAGTTGAAAAAGCCCCGCTTGCAGACGCAGTACTTGGAATGGTCGTAAAGCACCATCCTCCACCTGATGTGGCAGTAAAGTACAGGATTCCACAGATATGGAAGGGCGACTTGGATTCAGATGTGGGCAAGGCGCTGCTTGCATGCAGTGATGACGGTCCCACAATAATGATGATAGTAAACATGGTGCTAGACCAGGCAGCAGGTCCTGTTGCAATTGGCAGGCTGTTTTCGGGAACGGTAAAAGACGGGCAGACTATAAACATTATTGATGAAAAAAGAGAGGGCAGAATCCAGTCTGTCAACTTTTTCATGGGTAATCAGAGAGAGCAGGTAGGCGAGCTTGGGGCGGGAAATATTCCGGCGCTGCTAGGACTCACAGAGGCAAGGGCAGGAAACACGATTGCATCAATCAAGGGAATACAAATGTTTGAGGGTGTAAAGTATGTCTCTGAACCCGTAGTCCAGATTGCAATAGAGCCCAAGCATCCAAAGGATCTGCCAAAGCTTGTAGATGTGCTAAAACAGCTTACAATAGAGGATCCAAACCTGGTGGTAAAGATAGACCAGGAGAGCGGCGAGACTATCATAGCGGGGATGGGCGTGCTGCACCTTGATGTTGCAGTGCATAGAATCCAGGACACAAAAGTAGAGATTATAACATCAGAGCCTCTCATCAACTATCGCGAGACTGTAAGGGGAGGCTGCGAGCCAGTAATGTCAAAGTCGCCAAATCGCCACAACAAGATCTTCATGAAGGTAGAACCACTAGAACCAGAGATAGCACACATGCTCAGGACCGGCGAGATCAGCGACATGAAGGACAAAAAACTAGTCTCAGACCTGCTCAAAAAGGCAGGATGGGACACTGACACTATAAAGAGGGTAATGAGGCTTGACTCGCGCGGCAACGTGCTTATCAACGGTACAAAGGGCGTGCAGTTTGTACAGGAATCAACTGACTCGATTAATTCAGGCTTTGATGACGTGATGAAAGAGGGCCCGCTGTGTCGCGAGCAGATGCGCGACTGCAAGTTCATCTTTACCCACTTTGTACCTCACGAGGACACTGCACACAGGGGACTCTCGCAGCTCGGACCGGCATCTAGAAGGGCGTGCATGGGGGCGCTACTCACGGCAGGTACTGCCGTGCTAGAGCCCACGCTTGCAATCGAGGCGCGCGTCCCTACTGATCTGGTAGGAAACGTAGCTACTGTCCTCTCTGGCAAGCGCGGCAAGGTGCTTGACATGGTGCAAAAGGGCGCAACTAGCATAGTTACAGGCGAGATTCCGGCATCTGAGACATTTACGCTTTCTGAAGAGATGAGGGGGCAGACTGCAGGGCGCGCCACATGGAACACGTCATTTAAGGAATGGACAGAGGTGCCAAAGTCAATGCTGGCAACTGCCGTATCTGACATTAGAAAGAGAAAGGGTCTTGCGCCGGATCCTCCAGGTGTTGATGATTTTATAGACAGGGAATAGGCTCCAAATCAGACATACCTTTATCATTTACAGGTCTGAGATCAGCCTCTCTATATACACAATTTGTCATCACGGCAGGCATCTGGCAACTATACAAATCAGGAAGGGGACGGGTAAGATTCATCAAATACTCAACACAGGAGGATGGCAGCCAAAAGCACCAAGTATTCATTCAAACTCGTGCCACCCCATACAAAAAAGGTTAAAATTAAACAACTTTGAGGTCTTGATTGTATGATTCCAGCACAGCAAGGCTATGACAGGGCGATCACCGTATTCTCGCCTGACGGCAGGCTATATCAGGTGGAATACGCCATCGAGACTGTCCGCCGGGGAACCGTGGCAATTGGCATAAAGTGCAACGACGGCATTGTAATAGCAGTAGAGGAAAAGCCAAGAAAACTCCAAATCTCTGAGAACGCCCAAAAGATATTCCAGATAGATGACCATGTCGGCGTGGCAGCAGCAGGATACATACCTGATGCAAGAAGCCAGGTAGATAATGCCAGATTCTTTTCACAAAGCAACAAGATGATTTATGACGAGCCAGTAGAAGTAGAGACTATTGCAAAGCATCTTGCAGACCAGTCCCAGCAGTACACCCAGTATGCCGGAGTCCGGCCGTTTGGAGTCGCCCTCATACTCGGGGGCGTGGTAGGCGGCAAACCGCAGCTATACCTGACTGATCCAAGCGGCACATACATTGCATATGACGCAATAGCAATCGGCGCAGGCTCAGAGCAGGTCACGGACTTTCTTGAAAAAACATACAAGGACGATCTTTCCATTAATGATGCATCCGTTCTAGCGGCAGCGGGAATCTATCTCTCCAGCGAGGACAAGGATGGAACCGGCCACATTAGGATGGCGCGCATTAAAAAAGAGACCGGAGCATACGAGTTAGTCTCAAACGAAGAGATTGCAAAATATGCCACCTCTGCAAAGGAAAAATACCCGCAAGAGAAAAAATAACCCGTGATAATTACAATGAATCTATCAGTAGCAATTCCCAGCTCATCACTGTCTGATGAATCCCTCAAGATTGACAAGACAAGAAAGATATCCGTCCTTGCAAGGGCGTGCTCTATATTCAAGGTAGGGACAATCTACGTATACGCAGAAGGTGATTCAAAACAGGATGGAGCACTGCTTGCCATGATTTTAAGATACCTTGATACACCGCAGTTTCTGAGGCGCAGACTGTTCCCAAAGATGAACGACTTGAAATTTGCAGGCGTCTTGCACCCACTGCGCATACCCAGTCACTCGACTCCTGCAGATCCAAAAAAGATCAAAAAAGGCGATGCACGAGACGGGGTTGTAGTGGGAGCAAAGGGAAGGCGGTTTGTGGATGTGGGAATAAACCAGCTCGTGCCTTTTTATGACAAGGTTCCAATAGGTAAAAGGGTCACAGTCCAGTTTAAAGAGGGATACCCCAATCTTGCAGTCAAAGAGATAACAAGAATACAGGCCCCCAACTACTGGGGATACGCAGTAAAAGAGCGCGCAGGGCTGTACCAACTATTATCAGAATGGAAGGGAGACACCATAATAACATCCCGGGCAGGCAAGCCTGCAACTGCAGAGCAGATTGCAAGATATACAAAGTCCGAACACGGCACCCTGCTTGTATTTGGCTCGCCAGAAAAGGGCGTCCGTGACATACTCGGATCTAGAACCAAAAACCTGCAAAACGCAAAGACACTCAACTTTTTCCCCGGGCAGGCTACACAGACTGTCCGCCTTGAAGAGGCGCTACTTGGGGTACTCTCGATAATAAACTCGCATAGTGTATAGCATGGCAGAAAAGAAAAATTTTTTGCTACTAGCAGCATGTATGGGGGCAGCTGGTGTGATACTAGGCGGCATTATCCTCTGGAATGCCATATCACTGCTGGCTCCATGAGCTGTTAACTATTGTATTTCTAATGGTTAACGACACCTCACAGGGTTTAAAAGTAGGCCTCAGATGACGCGCCATACATGGGAGCAAGAAAACGCCACTCACCGCGCAGGGGAAGCCTCGCATATTCGCCCCGAATAAGGGCAAAGAGCATGGAGGCAAGGATTCGCGCATGGCCAAAGTCTGACTCTGAGGAGCCAAGAATACTTGCGCACTGTGGGTTCAAGGCAGGCTGCGTGCAGATTGTAAGCATTGATGATAGGGAAAAGACCCCCAATGCAGGCAAGCAGCTTGTAAGTCTGGGGACTGTGCTTGCGACCCCTCCCGTACTGATACTAGGAATGCGCGGATACTCCAAGGATCACGATGGAATGCATGCAGAATGGGACGTGTACTCTGAGGATGTTCCCAAGCACATTGCAAAAGAGATTACCATAAAAAATACCAAAGATGCGCCTGCAAAGGCAGAACAGAGACTAAAGAGGACACTGGAGATATTTGCAATCGTGGCAGTCTCGCCGCGCTCAGCAGGGCTGGAACAGAAAAAACCGTACATATTTGAGGCCCTCGTCAGCGGCGGTACCATTCAAAAACAGTACGAGCACGTAAAGGAGCTGCTTGGCAAGGAGATAAAGATAGACCAGATATTTGAGACCGGCTCTAGCGTAGATGTAGCTGCAATCACCAAAGGCAAGGGATGGCAGGGAGTCCTCAAGAGATGGAATGTAAAGAAAAAGCAACACAAGTCAAGAAAGACTGTAAGGGAGGTCGGCTCGCTTGGACCAATCTCACCGCAGAGCGTCATGTATACTGTTCCAAGAGCAGGACAGTTTGGATTCCACCAGAGGACTGAATATGACAAAAAGATAATGATAATTGGAAACACCAACGACGACAAGATTGTGATAAATCCAGACGGCGGATACAAGCACTTTGGACTGGTTCGTGGTGACTTTGTAGTGCTAAAGGGATCTGTTCCAGGCACGTACAAGAGACTGATAAAGATGCGCAGCCAGATACGAAACGCGCCATCAAAAGTCACAAAGCCCAACATACTGGAGGTAGTAGTATGACTGCCACGTATGCGCTAGATGGATCCCGTGACGGGGATGTAGAACTGCCGCCCATATTTGAGACACCGTTCCGGCGCGACCTGATACACAAGGCGTTTGTAAACCTCACATCACACGGGTTCCAGCCGCAGGGAAGAAAGCCCACTGCAGGAACAGATGTTGTGGCAGACTCTAATGACCCGCCCACCGGACAGGGAGTCTCCCGCGTTGCCAGAATGAAAGGTGGCGGTGGCGGACGACAGGGCCAGGGAGGAGAGGTTGCATCTACTCGTGGCGGCCGCCAGGCGCATCCGCCCATCGTAGAAAAGGTGATATACAAAAAACTAAACAAAAAAGAAAACAAGCTTGCCCTGTGCTCTGCAATTGCAGCTACTGCATCAAAATACCTGACAGAATCGCGCGGCCACAAGACTGCAGAGATTGAATCCTTTCCAATCATTGTATCTAATGATATAGAGTCAGTCTCAAAGACTGCAGAGATGACAAAGATACTTGACTCGCTGCATCTTTCTGCTGATGCAAAGCGCCTCGAATCAAGAAAGGTGCGCTCTGGAAGATCACTTTTGCGCGGAAGGGCAAAAAAGATAGGCAAGAGTGTATTGTTTGTACTAAGTGATGAATCACATGTCTCAAAGGCAGTAGGCGCCATTCCCGGAGTCGAGGCAGTCAGCGTCAGAAATCTCAGCGTACTAGACCTTGCACCGGGTTCTGATCCAATAAGGCTCACTGTCTATTCAAAGTCAGCGCTAGAGGAGATCCGAAATATCCAATCCACCCATCTGGAGGTAATGAAACTACGATGAATGCAGAGCAGGCGCGCAAGATAATCATAAAGCCATACATTACAGAAAAGACGTTTGCAATGATTGAAAACGAGAGCAAGATCTGCTTTATAGCCGGCCTAGAGGCAAACAAGAAAGAGATAGTCGAGGCAGTAAAGGCACTATATAATGAAAAGGCCACAAATGTCAATACTGCTAGAACGATATACGGTAAAAAGGCCTTTGTGCAGTTTGAGAGCACGGAAAAAGCCAGAGACTTGGCCACGCGGATAGGAATGCTTTAAAAATGGCCTCTGCGAGACAAAAAAACACAGGTGAAGATGATGGTTAAAGAGTTTCTATACCGCGGAATCCCAAAAGAGGAGCTAGAGTCCAAATCCCTAGAGAATATCTTCAAGCTGTTCAATTCAAGGCAGCGAAGATCGCTTACTCGCGGCATTACAGACGGCAAGAGAAAGCTTATCGCAGAGATAAAGGCAGCAAGGGAAGGCAAGCTAAAAAATCCCATAAAGACCCATCTCCGGGATCTCATTGTAATGCCATACATGACAGGAGTTACAGTAAACGTGTTTTCAGGAAAGGAGTTTGTTCCAGTCGAGATCAAGACTGAGATGATCGGCCGCTATCTCGGAGAATACGTTATTACCAACAAAAAAGTCTCTCATGGCGCTCCAGGGGTGGGAGCGTCAAGGTCCAGTCTTTACGTCCCGTTAAAGTGATTTGTTATGGGGAGATTTAACTATGCATTCCAAAATTATGATTCAACAAGGCATGTGCGATCGTCTCTTCGCGAAAAAGACATCTCCCACAAGCACGCGCGTGAAGTCGGAATTGCAGTGCGCGGGCTGTCTGTCGAAAAGGCGCGAGACTATCTCCAGGCAGTAATCCATCATGACAGAGCTATTGCGTTTAGGAGATACAAGAATCAGGTGGGGCACAGGGCAGATCCCGGCATGATGTCAGGCCGCTATCCGCAAAAGACGGCAGGCGAGTTCATAAAGCTGCTTGATAACCTAGAGTCAAACGCAGAATACAGAGGAATGGATCTTGACAGACTAAAGATCATAAACGTGACAGTGCACAAGGGTGTGTCAGTAAAGCGGTTTACTCCCAGGGCCATGGGACGCGCAACACCAAAGAACAACATACTTACCCATGTTGAGATGGTGGGAAGGGAGGTATGAGTTGTCTGCAGTAAAAAAGATGATAAAGGACAACTATAACATGATGCTTCTTCATGACTATCTGCGCGAGGCAATAAGGGATGCAGGATTCTCACATGCAGACATTGCAAAGACACCGACTGGCACAAAGGTGTCACTGTATGTCACAAGGCCCGGAATAGTAATTGGAAGAAAAGGCTCTGGAATCAGGGCAATTACGGAAAAACTCGGCACTGACTTTGAACTCAAAAACCCAATGATCACAGTAATAGAGATAGACAAGCCAGAGCTCTCACCAAGCGTCATGTGTAATAGAATGGCCTCACATATAGAACGGGGCACGGCATTTAGACGCGCCACAATGTGGACCCTCAAGCAGGTGATGGAAAACGGGGCAATGGGTGTGCAGATAACCATATCTGGCAAGCTGCGCGGCGACCGATCTGCATTTGAAAAGCACACTGCCGGCATTTTGCCAAGGGCAGGATACCATGCAGAGACCATTGTAGATGAGGATATCGCCCATGTAAAGACGCCCATGGGCCTGATTGGAATCCGCATAAGGATTGCAAAAAAGGAAAAAGAGATACCTGAATTTGAGATGAGGGTAAAGACAAAGACAGATGATACACCGCAGACAAAGGTAGAAGAGATAGAAGTTGAGGGGGCAAAAGTAGAGGTGGTAAAAGTAGAGGGCAAAAAAGACGAGGCAGCATCAGAGACAGAGGTAATTGCAATAGAGGCTGAAAAGATGAAGTCAATAGTGACGCACGAGGAAGCAGAGGAGGGCCTGAAATAATGGCTCGAATCAGCACAAAGACAATCAGGGAGCTTGGCGAGGCGGATCTCAGAGACAAGATCAGCGAGACTAGGGCGCATCTTGCAAAGCTTCGAGTCGACGGGGCAAAGGGCATCCTAAGAAAGGAGAGCGGCAAGCTAAAGCCACTGCGCCGCGATATTGCCCGCATGCTGACTAGGCTCAACGAGGTGAAAAAGTGATTACACCAGAAAACATTACATCACACGAGCTAGTAGGACTAGAGGCGCAAATAGTATCCTCTACAAACCCAAGTCTGGTAGGATTAAATGGGACAATTACTGATGAAACAAAATCAATGCTGACACTACACACTAGTAGAGGATCAAAATCTGCCCCAAAAAGAGGCAACAGGTGGAGTTTTGCCACAGAGAGAGGCAGTGCCCTCATTGACGGGTCTCTTATTTCAAAGAGACCATTTGACAGGATTGGTGCAAAATGACCAAAAACATTGGACTAGACGTAGAGGCGCCCAAAAAAGAGTGCGCCGACAGACACTGCCCGTTTCACGGCAGAATGTCAGTGCGAGGCAAGCTCTTTGACGGCAAGGTGACTGGCAGCAAGGCAAGGCGCACCATTACACTGCAAAAAGAGGCGCCCGTATACTTTGGCAAGTTCAAGCGATATGCGCGCGGCAAGAGCACCATACACGCCCATGTCCCAGGTTGCATGAGTGTAGAGTCCGGCGACCACGTGCTGACTGCAGAATGCAGACCCATATCAAAGTCTGTCTCGTATGTGGTAGTGGAGGTAAAGTCATAATGGCAAAGCAGGCAGGCAAGGGAGTAGAAGAGTTCCGCCCGTACGTAACAAAGGTAATCCCGGTGGGCGCCCAGATAGTGTGCGCAGATAATTCTGGAGCAAAGATACTAGAGATAATCAACGTTCCAAGACACAAGACCAGGGCATCACGCCTGCCTTCTGCATCAGTAGGTGACTTTTGCAATGTAGTGGTAAAAAAAGGACCCGCCGAGCTGCGCAAGCAGGTGCACGGTGCAGTAATCATCCGGCAAAAGTATGCAGTGCGCAGACTAAACGGGGTCCGCGTCTGCTTTGAGGATAACGCGGCCGTACTTATCACCCCTGAAGGCGAGACAAAGGGGACTGACATAAAGGGACCAGTTGCAGCAGAGGCTTCTGAAAAATGGCCAAGAGTTGCAAATCTGGCATCGATGGTGGTATGATATGAAGCCAACAAAGATGAGAAACAAGATGATCCATCGTGCAACAAATGTTGCAAGAAGCAGGCAGGTGGGCGCCGCGCTCTCAAAAGATTTGCAGAAAAAATACAAAAAGCACAGCGTCCGCATTACAGTCGGCGATAGTATTAAAATTGTGCGCGGCGAGTTTGCAGGAGTAGACGGCAAGGTTTCAAAGGTATCAGTGGAAAACGGCACCATTGCAATAGAAGGACTCAAAAAAGAAAAGTCAAAGGGCGACAAGTTTGATGTGTATATTCACGCATCAAATGTAATAATCACCTCGCTGAACACGGAGAACTGGTGGAGGATTGCCCGGCTTGAAGGCAAGAATCCAAAGGAGACGGATCTGCGAGAATCTCGCACTGAAGATGCAGCTCCAGAAGACGAAGTTGATGAGGATGATGACGAGCAAGATGATGAACAAGACGGAGAGAAACCAGACAAAGAGGTGCGGGCAGAGGAGAGAAAAGCTATAGCAGATGAAAAGAGACTGGCAGAACAAAAAAGAACAGAGCAGAAAAAGCAAAAGGATAAGAAAAGGCAGGAAAAACCCCCAAAAGAGGAAGATGCAGAGGATTACGACGATTACGAGGAGGATGATGACTAGTGGTCAGCATATCTGGCAGTAAAAAGCTAAAGCGACAGATGGCTCCACAATTTTGGGGCATTGCAAGAAAGAGCGGCAGGTTTGTAGTTACTACTAGACCCGGCCCGCACAAAAAGAACCACGCGGTGCCGACTGCAGTGTTTCTCCGGGACGTGCTAAAGATAGTCTCCACCCTCCGAGAGGCAAAGACTGCAATCTATTCAGGCAAGGTAAAGATTGATGGCGTGGTAAGAAAATCTCTTCATCATGCAATAGGTCTCATGGATGTAGTAGAGCTGGACGGGATGGACGTGATTTACCGCCTGGCTCCATCTGAAGACAGGCTGTTAAAGCCGGTAAAAATTACCGAGTCTGAAAAGACGAAAAAACTGGTCCGTGTAATCAGCAAGACTGCCATACGCGGAGGCAAGATGCAGATCGGATTCCATGACGGGCGCTCTGTCATTACAGAAGAAAAGCTCGGCGTGGGAGACACTTGTCTGATTCAGATTCCAGACCAGAAAATTCTTGACTCTGTAAAGCTAGAGTCAGGATGTATCTGCCTGGTGACAAGCGGCGCAAATGCAGGGCAGACAGGAAAGGTGGAGAGTCTTGAGGACGGGACGTTTATACTTCCAAGGAGGGCCGTACTCGTACTAGGTAGTAGAAAGATTGAGATTCCAACTGACATAATTATGGCAATAGGCAGGGAGGCGCCGCTAATCCGGCTAGACTGACATGTCCCAGACTACTGCCACATCCATGAAAAAAATAACGCTAGGCAAGCTTGTGCTCAACATGGGTGTGGGCAAATCAGGAGATGCCATTGAAATTGCAAAGAGGGCGCTAGACCAGATATCTGGAAAAAAGTCATGCTCTCGCAATGCAAAGGCTACACAGAGAGACTGGGGAATACGCAAGGGTGAGCCAATAGGCGCCGCCGTGACAATACGCGGAGATGATGCAGTCGCCTTGTTCAAACGCCTACTTGATGCAAAGGGCAACATTGTAAGTGGTAAATCATTTGATGAGTTTGGCAACTATTCATTTGGAATTAAAGAGCACATTGACATTCCGGGGGTAAAGTACGATCCGCAGATAGGAATTTTGGGACTTGGCGCCTCGATAGCGCTCAGCAGGCCCGGATATGCCATTAGAAACAGGAGCAAACACAAGGCAAGAATAGGAAGATCACACGTGATAACCAGCCAAGAGGCAAAGGATTATCTAGTAAGAGAGTTCGGAGTCACGGTGGAGTAGATGGCAAAGGACAGATCATACGAGTTTACTGGCAGAAAAAAGCATGATTTTGGGCGTGGCTCGAGATGGTGCAAGAGGTGCGGGGACTATACGGCAGTAATACAAAAGTACGACCTTTTCTTGTGTAGAAGGTGCTTTAGAGAAGTAGCGGGATCGCTGGGGTTCAGGAAGAACAGGTGAGAGCATGCCGGCAACTAACATACTAGCAAATCTGTTTGTCACATTATATAACAACGAGGCTAGAAGGCGCGGCGAGTGCACCGTACTGCCCACCTCCAAGCTGGGAGTAGACGTGCTAAACACGCTGAAAAAAGACGGATACATTGAGGGCTTTGAGCATATTGATGATAAGAGGGGCGGAAAGTTCAAGATAAAGCTTCTCGCAAAGATTACAAAATGCGGGGCAATATCTCCGCGCTTCAAGGTAAAGACTGACGAGTTTAATGCATGGGAGCAGCAGTATCTTCCCGCATATGACCGGGGCATGCTGCTAGTCACTACAAACCAGGGTGTAATGTCGCATCACGAGGCAGTACAAAAAGGAATTGGGGGGTTTCTGATAGGCTTTGTCTATTGATCCAGAAAAACTTGTAACAGAGGTAGCCTTGCCAAAAGGCGTAAAGGTTACAATAAAAAAACGCATGCTCGAGTTTGAAGGCCCGCTTGGCAAGACATTTAAGAATTTTCGCGACATTCCCATTGGCATAGAGCTTGCAGAGAACAAGATAATGCTAAAGGCAGCAGGTCCCAGAAAAAAGGACTATTCCATACTACATACTGCCCGGTCCATAATACGCAATATCTGCGAGGGATTGATAGAGGGATATACAATAAAGATGAAGATTGTATTTGCGCACTTTCCAATCACGGTCAAAGTAGACGGCAAGACCGTGCTGATTGAAAACTTTCAAGGAGAGCGCGCGCCGCGCAGCGCCAACATTGTAGGCAACACAAAGGTCTTGCCAAAGGGAGAAGACGTGGTTCTGACAGGATATGTCTGGACTGACATTACTCAGACTGCTGCAAATATTGAGCTAGTAACAAGGGTGCGCAACAAGGATCACAGGGTGTTTCTTGACGGCATTTATGGATATGAAAAGAAAAAGGGAATTGAAACAAAGGCAGCATGACACTTGATGGCGAATTTGCAAAACAGACCAAAGACCTGATCATGCAGACACTTGATTTATACAAAAAATCCGGAGCTTCGCCGCGCGTAGGGCAGATATGGAACTGTGAGCGGGTGGGTGATTTTTTGTGCGGATTTTTTGTAGGCGAGATGGTCGGCTCTGCCCTGAGCGCGTTTCAAATAGTCCACAAGCGCGAGCCCACATCAGAAGAACACTTGGAGATAATCGAGCTAGTAGAGGGGCATGCCGGTGATATCAAGGCGTTTTTCTCAAAGTTTAACCAAAGTAATGGGGCACAGTAGCAAGGATTAAATCGAATCTAGTCTGTAAAAAACTAGTGCCGCCCTAGCTTAGTTTGGTAGAGCATCCGACTGTTAATCGGACGGTCGCTAGTTCAAGTCTGGCGGGCGGCGCTTTTTCTAAACTCGAATTTAGAAACATTGATCGATTGCACCCATTTTGTGTATGAAATTAGACTGGCTAGATCTAATTACTGATCGCAAAATACCCAATATGCAGGAGATTTACACTGGCTAGGACCCGTCGCGCCAACAGGTATTGTGTGGACTGTAGCGCACGACTAGTCTACTATCCCAGACTCTCAAACCCAAAGGCCCCAAACGAGCACAGAATACTAGTATATGCATGCCCTGATTGCACTGATGACTTTGAAAAACCAAAGATGTTCTCAATAAAGCGCAACCAAGTTAATGATCCGCTAGAGACAGTAGAGATAGAGATAACACAAATACACAAGAAAACGGGCAGATAAACATGCAAGGACGCGAAAAAAGCTGGGTATGGCTCTTGCTGCCGGCAGTCTTTTGGATAGCTGGCGGGGTCATTGCATACTATATTCTCCGGAGAGATGATCAGAGACGTGCAAACGACTGCCTTTACCTGGGTATGGCAGTGACTGTAATATCGGTCATCGCGCTTGGAGCAAATGCGGCACTGTACGCGCTGTATGTGCCAGACCCTGGCGTAAACCTTTGAAGCGCAGTCGTAAACTTTTATCATTTCTAAACCCGAATTTAGAAACATGCATAATCACGCACCTAGCTCCTAGAGTAATATAGAAGGCACCTCTGAGCACCATCATGGGTCTTCAAGAAGATATTGAACGCTGGCTCACACACGAGGATCTCCGGTTTGAGCGCGTAAAAAACACTGAAAACACGTTTCAGATACTTGCAAAACGTGCGGGAACATCTGGCATTGGAATTGACTTTTTTGAGCCAAAAAACCAGCCCGGTGTTTTAGTGGTGGGGGCAGTCGTAACGATGAAGAACAGCCAGACAGGCAGGTATCTGCGGTTCAATGATGCAGAAAAAGAGCGCTTTCATGCCAAAGTCAAGGAGTATTGCACATCCATACAGGCCATATGCAGGATTATCGCAGAGGCAGGCAAGCAGAGAATTGGCGTGTATGTGGTACTAGACGGCAAGGACTCCATACTTCAAAGAGATGTATTTGATGCAATTGACAGGGTCTCAGAGATGCACGAAAAGACATTGAAGTTCCTAATGAGGACATTCTAGCAGTAAAGACGGTTTTTCTCAGATCCATGCCTGAGAGCTCAACCCCCGCAGAGTCATCCACCCTGCAGGCACGGTGCCATTTTTTCGAAAACCCCCGTTTTGGAGGGGGGTTGAGCACTTGTGCCTGCATGTACAATCCAACCCTCAAAACACCCCGCTCCCCCAATGAGGGATGTACCAGGTTTTATTTGCGTGCCTAAAAGCTAAACCCCTCAAAGACACCAGAACTACTACCTCTAGCATGCACATGGCCAGAATTCCCCACACATTGGATATGATCCAAGAGGCGCGTCAACTATATATCAAAAATACGCCATTTTCATACATGATACGCATTGGAATGATAATTTTTGTGGGCGCCATTATAGCCTCCATGGGGGCAGCTTTATACACATACACGCTATACCAGACAAACTACATTACTGCGACTGCAGGGGAGGCAGTCACAGTGGGACCAGTAGAGTATGTCGTCTTTTTTGATGGGATTCACGATGGAAGCAAGGCAGTAACGCCTGAAAACACGTTTGTAACTATCAGGATAGCCGCAGAAAACCTCGGTGATGAAAGAACGAGGCTTTCAGGAGGCCAGTTTTACATTGTTGATGAGAAGGGGCAAAAACACAAGGCAGTATATGGTGAATTTTCTTCTAGTGACTTGCTGTTAGAATGGCTAGAACCCAGCCAACCTGTTGAAAAGACCACACAGTTTGACATACCATTTGATGAGAATGCTAAATACCAGATAATCATCAGGCCTCAAAAAGAACAATCCACAACAGATACGGCATCAATCTGCATTACAAACTGCTGATCGCAGATTTTTATTCTGATCGCAGATTCTCACAGCTTGGAAAAAGTGTCAAATTTTACTATTACTAGCATAGTTATGTGTGACCTGTGCCATATAACACACAGAACTTTTGCAAAACAATCATGGCAATATCAAAAGCCAAACGTGCAGAAGCTGCCAAAAGGGGAGCGCGTACTCGAAGGAGAAACGCTGCCAAAAAGGCAGAAGAAGCCACAAAGGCTACCGCGTCTCGCAAGAGACGCGCAGCAGCCAAGAGGTCAGCAGCATCTCGCAAGTCAACTGGTAGGCGAAAGACTACTAGGCGCAAGACTGCAAAACGCAAGACTAGTGTCAAGCGCAAAGCAGCAGGTAAGCGCAAGACTAGGCGCAAGACTGCAAAACGCAAGACTGGTGTCAAGCGCAAAGCAGGCAAGCGTAAGGCAAAGCGCAAGACTGTAAAACGCAAGACTACTAGGCGCAAGACTGCAAAACGCAAGACTGGTGTCAAGCGCAAAGCAGCAAGCAAGCGAAAGACCGCAAAAAAGACTACACGACGTCGAAAGCGTAAGTAGCCTGTCCATTTTTTTTCATTTTTTTTACTCCATCTAGCAATGTTTCTAAACTCGGATTTAGAAATTATTACCTGTCAGGCACAAGCGGCGGCAGGACAAAGACTTTTTCAGGCCTGATCTTCAAGATGACCCGCTTCTCATCGCTGCGTCTAAACGGATAGTTCCTACCCATGTACTGTTGCGCAAGCTTGTCAGCGTGCCTGTACTCATAGTCTGGAATCGTCTCTGTTACTGTCCCGCGAATCGATGTCATATCAAGCGGGTTTTTTGCAGATGTGACTGACACTGCAACCCTTGGATCCCGGATGATGTTTTTGTGCTTTAGTCGCCCCTCTGCAGTATTTACCAAGATGTAGCCATCCTCATAGTTTGCCCAGACAGGTGTGACCTGCGGAGAGCCATCATGCATTATAGTTGCAATGAATACCAGATTTTTGCCAGACAGTAACATTATTGATTTTTGGGGAATCATTGCTTTTTGCCACTGTTTTCAAAAATGTTTGTCATGGCCCTGTTCATAATCTCCATTACCAGATACTGTCCGTACTCGGCGGATTTTTTGCCCTTTGAGCGGCCGGCCTTTGGCGTGATTCCCTTGAGAATTTTTTCAATCTTTACAGAGGTGCTGGCTATCTGCTTTGAGTATTTTGATTCAAAGTCTTTTGGAGTCTGAAAGTCAAGCAGCTTTGTAGACGTGCTATAGTATTTTATAATGGCCCCCTTTGACTCGTTAATCTTTGCAATCTCTATTAGTCCTGCATTTTTGAGGATTTCAAGGTGGTGTCTTATGGTGGTAAGTGCCTTTTTGTGGCCTGCCTTTTTGAGCGCAGATGCAATCTGTTCTGCTGAGAGCGCCTGCCGGTACAGGATCTCTACAGTCTTTGCACGGATCGGATCCTCGATTGCCCTGGCATGATCCTGGCTTGTCGTGACTATCCGGCTTACCCGGATCTGTTTTTCAAGCAGCGTAGACATTATACTATCTGTATCTGTCTGATCTAAAAGATCCCACTATCATATTTTTTTGTCTAATCGCATTAATTTTTTTCCATTATCATATTTATCATACCAGTTGCAAATACACCAGTATTGATACGAAAAATATCGTAATGGATTCAATATTATTAGTATCGCTATGATAATAATGGTAGGGGATAGATATTTTTCATACCGGTTGAAAATATTCAAAATTCTGCCGATCCGGGGGAGATTCCCCTGCAGATGCGTCTTGTGGTACATGGCATTCGAGTTAGATAGTCTACAGGGATAGGCCGGTCAGCCGCTCGTACGCTGCGATATAGCGTCTAGTCATCTTTGAGACGAGTTCTGGTGGAATTTCCGGGGCAACAGGTGGCACATTGCTGTTGCGCGCATTATCAAAGTGTTTTTTGTATCCGTTTGCTGCAAGCCAGTCGCGCAGTATCTGTTTGTCGTATGCCTCTTGTATCTGTCCGGGCCGGTAGGACTCTTTTGGCCACAGACGGTACTCGTCAGGTCCGATTGAATCACCAAGTGTCATCTCTCCATCTAGCATGCCAAACTCTAGTTTTAGATCAGCCAGGATAAAGCCTGCGGCATCTGCAATTTCTGCCATGATTTTGTATGTCTGAATCGAGGTATTCTCCAGCCAGTCGTACTGGCTGTCAGTTACCAGGTTCATCTTGATTGCAGTTGTCTTGTCTATTGGAGTGTCGTGTTTGGACTTTGTAGTGGGGTCAAATATTGGCTCTGAGAGCTTTGCTGCCAGTGTCGTATCTGTTTTATCAGGGAGTGTAATGCTGCCGTTTTTTGACCTGTCTGCCAGACTCCCATAAAAGTATCCCCGCACTACACACTCTATTGGCAGCATTTGCATCTTTTTTACCAGAATTTCAGTCTCTGATTCGCGCCGCAGAAAATGGTTTGGAATCTGTATCTTTTCAAACCAAAACTCTGCAAACTTGCACAAGACCCTGCCTTTTTGGGGTATGTCTTGGCCAAACTTTACGTCAAATGCAGACACCCTGTCAGAGAATCTAAAGAGTAGTGTGTCACTACCTGCATCATAAATGTCCTTTACCTTGCCGCTTGCAAGAAATTTCAAACAATCCGCATCACTTTAGGCTAGATTTAACTGCTGGGCTGGCAGCACGTGCAAAGTCTTGCGGAATAATATAGGCACAAAATATATCTGATCGCTATTATATAATATAGGCTCAAATGTACGATTATTGCAGATCGCTTGTACAAAGTGTCAAAAATTAGCCCAATATCCTTAAATTCTGATACTTTGAGGCAAGCTCATGGTGGCAGGTATTGACGACATTGCGATATACATCCCTAGACTATACCTTGATGCCTCTGACTTTGCAGAAGCAAGGGGTCTTGACCCCGTAAAACTCCAAAAGGGACTCGGGATATCACAGATGTCAATTGTGGACTCGAACCAGGATCCTGCATGTCTTGCAGCAAATGCCTGTCTAAAGATAATGCAGAAAAACAAGCTCTCGCCAGAGGAGATTGGCAGATTGTACGTATCTACAGAGTCAGCCTTTGATGAGTCAAAGGCGATGAACTCGTATGTAATAGGGATGCTAGAGCAGGTGTACGGACAGGGTGCCTTTGAGCATTGTGGTGGCGTGGAGACAAAGTTTGCCTGCGTTAGCGGATCGTATGCCTTGTATGATAATGCCAACTGGATACGCGCAGGAGAGTCTGATGGAAAAGCCGCGCTGGTAGTAGTGTCAGATATTGCAAAGTATGACATGGGATCAAGCGGAGAGATGACGCAGGGGGCAGGCGCAGTAGTAATGCTTCTCAACGATTCTCCAAGACTGCTGAGATTTGATCCAAAAGTTACATCCACATCCATAAAAGACGAGTATGACTTTTACAGGCCGTTTGGAAAAGAGACCCCGATAGTGCATGGCCAGTACTCGAATCTTCTCTACATGATACAGGTACGAAAGGCGCTAGAGATGTACAAGAAAAATGTAATAAAGACAAAGCTCATCGAGATCGAGCCAGGCGAGACAATTTTGGATCACATGGACTATATCAACATGCACCTCCCATATAGCAACATGGGCAAAAAGGCCCTGGCATATCTAGTCAGACATGAGTGGCGGCAGCTACCGCGCTGGAAAAAGATCATGCAAGAGGTAGGCATGGAGGAACCGGTGCCAAAGGATCCGCGCGGAACCATTGAATCGGTGCTAGGTGATGAAGAGTTTATGGCAAAGGACCACGAGTTTACAAAAATCTTTTCAAAGACGCCTGAATTTCAAGAGGTCTACGAGTCAAAGCTTTCAAGTTCACTTGTGGCATCTACCATGATTGGAAACCTGTACACGGCATCCCTATACCTGGGATTCCGCAGCAGTCTAGAGTTTGAATTCCAAAAGGGAATTGAGTTGAGCGGCAAGAGGGTCGGATTTGGCTCGTATGGGAGCGGCAGCAGTGCAATGGTGTTTAGTGGCGTAATTCAGCCTGAATACAAGCAGGTAGTACAGGACATGAACCTAGAGTCAGAGATGGGAAAGAGGAGAAAGCTGACCTGGGACGAGTATGAAAAACTGCACGAAAACGAGCTGACTCCCGAGCAGTCAATGGTGCATGCAAGAAAAGAGTTCATCCTAGTGGATGTAAAGACGGATATAGAGACAAAGGGCGAGAGACGCTACGTCTACAACGAGTAAGAGTCCCGTAAAGGATCTTTTGTTTGAATACATCAAATCATCAGATATTATTCCCGCGCTGCTTGCAGAGAAGAGATTTGGTGATATAGTTAGACATGTAATGAATGGGTGCTATGAAAAGGCAGCCTCGATTGGAGAGATGCCGCAGTCAATTGCCGTGCTTGCAACTGGATTGCTACACTATATCCTGACTAGCTCGCAGATTCCAAGTCAGAGAAAAGTAGAGTTTTGTAGAGTCGATGTGGATATTGTAATCCCGGATCTTAAAACTCTGGAGAAAAATCCTCAAAAAGCACTGCTTGTCTATATTATGCAGTCAGTAGATCCCAGGATAGTTGCAGATAATCTTGCAGCTATTGAAAAGATTCAGCCGGTACGGGAGAATATTTGTGTGGTGCACTCTGGGAGTATTCAGACTGCTCACAAGTCGTTTCTGGTATCAAGAGACGGCGAGGCCTTTTCTGGAATTATTTCAGAGTTGGAAAAATTTGCAGGAGATCAAAGGTTTCGCATACTGGGTAATCTAGACTAGCAGGTCCAAATCAAGGCATTTGGTAAAGATTTTGTACAGGTCGTCTTTTAGGCTGATGCTCGGGATTACCCCCAGTACTGGCACACCAAGAAGACTGTGCAAGTCGCGTTCTAGCTCGCCAGTGTCATACCCACCATCATGATTGTTAATTATTATCCCCTTTATTGGAATAGCATATCTCTTGCATGTATCTACTGTTAAGATGGTGTGGTTTATGGTTCCGATCCGAGAAGATGTGACAATTACTGCCGGAATGCCCATGTCCCGGATCATGTCTGCAACAAAATAATCTTTTCTGATTGGCGTCATTATCCCTCCCATTCCCTCTACTAGTATCATCTGGTGAATCTCTGCTAGTCTTTCAAAGCTGGACAGCACTGTATCTATTTTTGGCTCGATGTGTAGATTTTGCCAGGCAGTGTATGGTGATGCGGGGATTGGAAAAAACTGTGGATTGATTAGAATTTCTGGGTCATCAGCATGTGCTGCCAGGGCAAGAATCTCTGCATCTTTGGATTTAAAGCCGCTTTTTTGGGCTGTTCCTGCAGCAAAGGGCTTCATCACTCCCACATCAATACCCATGTTGTAAAATGCCGCCGCGAGTCCTGCAGTTACATACGTCTTGCCAATATCCGTGTCAGTCCCGGTTACAAACAGTGACTCCAATGTATGTGTCTTGTATAGAGCAGTTGATTAATCTTGCTCTGGTAAGTTGAGTGGGGTTTTTACTGCAAAGGCATCTGTTGTTAAATTGTGGTGTTTTCACAGTTTTCTCAAGATTCTGCAAATATGCCCGATTCTGAAATTGTGTAAAACCGGACGGTTCGGCAGGTTTTGAAGGTCTGATCTGGAGATCGTCGTCTTGGGTATTTTTCATGTAATATTGCCGGGATTGACCAGAGTCGAATATGAGAATCTAAAGAAAAGCAGATGCCGTCAGGATTGTAAAAAAGACCAAAAGGGAAATCTGAAACTAAACGAGACCAAGACTCATCGCATATGCTTGGTATTAGATATATAGCTGGTTAACACGCTTCCTGCTCCAGATGTCATATTAATGTTCCTAGTACATAATCACTCAGGTTGCCGTGACCCAACGCAACCAATAGAACTATGCCATATGTAGATAAAAGCCACGGTGTCATGAATAGCATCAGCATTACCAATATCTGTTTTTGGTGTTTGCGATTTAGTTCGGCTTCTTCCTTGGCCAACTTGGTTAATGTTGAATCAGTTCCATCCGGAGGATAAATATTGTTAATTATCTCATCTGACAGTTCTTCAGGTCGTGCATTATCTACATCTGTGTCATTTCTATCATCATCAGGCATCATGCGTCACTTGGTATTCTTTACCAATATTTCCTTGTAATGAGATTTGATTATTTCATTGGGTATTTCGGCGTATCCTGAACCATCATATGTATTATGCCATGGCGTACCATTGCAATGTGTAATACTAGACAACTGCATTGCCGAATAAACCCCATATGTCTTTGCAACTCTTTCTATAATTTTGCATTTTGTTTCTCCAATTTTTTTCTTTATTGCATCTACTCTAGTGAGGAACTCCTTACTGCCTAGTGGGGTGCCGCATGTATGTAGTTTTAACACCGACCCATCTCCATATTCTTTTAGAGTATTGTACAAAGAGGGTATGACAGGACCATATTTCCATGCCTCTATTCGATCATTAAACAGGGGTTCGTTTCTGATTGCCAGAACATAACCGTGGGATATGTATGTAAGTTTGAGAACGTGCATTGGCGTAAAAACACCGTTTCCTAATGCAACTATGTAATCAGCCGCCCATATTGCACCATTCATGAATTGGGAGCACTACCATCCAATATTAACGTTGATCATATCATTAAATTTTGACTCCCTGTCAAGATTGCTACATTGATGCAGCAAATTATGTTTTCACTGCCGGGTGCACTGTTGCGTATTGGAAACTTTTCGGCGCACCATTACATTAGAGACTTTTCATGATTTTTTCCAAATTCTGCGATCAGGTATATTAGAAAAGGTTTCCAGGGGTAGACCACATGATACTTTGAATACCGGACGACCGGATCTATACTGACGAGCAAAAGTTTCCCTCGCCCATGTTTGGTTCTGATGCCATAGTATAGACAATTCAGAACAGTGTGTCAACTGCCAGATATATGATAAACGTGCAAGTATGAAAAACATTCTAGGTGTAAAATTATACCATTAGAAACTCTATTTACGCTCTAGATACTCTAGTGCTGCAAGTTCGGCAATCTTTAGCTTTTCTAATACTATTGGATCCCGTAGCTTGTCAATCCGTACAGGTGCATCATGTGCA